>NZ_JBEOYB010000026.1:0-96176 GCF_040296845.1 Streptomyces sp. NPDC001985 | reverse complement strand
CAGATCCGCCGCGACTCGTCATCCTCATCATTGACCCCCGTATTCCCCACATGAGGAGCCGTCATCACCACCACCTGACGGTGATACGACGGATCGGTCAACGTCTCCTGATAACCCGTCATCCCCGTACTGAACACCGCCTCACCAAACGTCTCCCCCACAGCCCCGAAAGCACGACCGCGAAACACACGGCCATCCTCCAGAACAAGGACGGCCGTGGATCTCACCGGGCGCCCGTTCACCGGTCGAGTCCGCAGACCGCGCGGCGGCCCCCGGTGGGCGGGGAGGGGGGTTCGGGGGCGCACTCCAGACGGAACCGGGCGGCGGTGCGGACCACCGCCTTCTCCACGTCGCCGCTGGAGGCGCCCCGGAAGCGGAACCGGGCGCCCACATGCTCGTACCCGCCGACGCGCGGGACCACCTGGCCGACGGCGGGGATCACCGACGCGTACGGACCGTCCTCGGGGCCGGGCGGCTCGGGGAGGTCCCAGGCGGTCACCCGGCAGGGGGCGGGAACCGGGGACGGCACCAGCAGCCAGCCGCCCGTGCGCCAGCGGGCCGGGACCGGGAGGTCCGGGCGGCGGCCGAGCTGGACATCGGCGGCGGCGCGCATGAGATCGATGCCGTGCACCTCGCGCCAGACGAACGGGATCTCCGCGCCGCCGACCCGGTACCCCGCCTCCAGGAACCGGAACTCGGGAGCGCCGCCCTCCCGGGGCGTACGGACGAAGGCCTCCAGATGGAACACCCAGGGCTCGGTGCTCAGCGCGCCCGCCACCCGGGTGAGGAATCCGGTGAGCGGCCCGAGCACCTCGGGGTCGTCCACCTCGACCGAGCCCAGCGCCTCCCCCCTGGTGAAGTCCACACAGGTGTTGACATACCGGGAGGCCCGCCAGGGGCCGAGCCGGTCGCCGGTCCACAGGCCGTCGACGTGGAAGATCTCATCGGGGCTGAACCGCTGCACCAGCCGGGGCTCCGGCGGCAGCCCGCGCAGCGCCGTGAGGCCGGCGGGGGAGTCGAGGCGTACGACACCCCTGCTCGCCGTCCCCCGGCGCGGCTTGACCACGACGGGCCAGCCGTGGCGCCCGGCGAACTCCCGTACGGCGCTCTCGTCCGGTGCGTCCGCGAAGCGGGGGACCGGCACCCCGGCTCCGGCGACCGTCAGGTTCATGGTGAGCTTGTCGCGGAAGCGGGCCAGCTCGCCGGGTGTCTGGCCCGGGCAGCCGAGCCGTTCCCGGACCGTGGCGGCGGTGTCGAGATCGCCCTCGTTGAGCGCCAGCACCCGCCGGGGGGCGCCGAAGTCGGCACAGAGCGCGGAGACCGCGCTCCAGACCGCCCCCAGGTCGTCGGTGGCGGGGACCACCCGGGCCGCCGCCGCGCCGGGGGGTACGGAGGCGAGGCCCAGCTCCGTGGTCACATAGGTGACCCGGTGGGCGCGGTGGTCGAGGTACTCCTCGTAGTGGGCGTGCCGGTCGCGCCAGCGGTGGATCACGAGGACATGCCGGCTCACAGCTCCTCCGTCCCGGCCGCCGTCATGTCGCGGACCCGGCCCACCGCGAAGGTCGCCGAGACGACGGCGGCGCGGGCCGCGCCCAGGGCGTCCCGGGCCGCGTCCAGATCGCCCTGCGGGAGCTGCGCCACGATGTCGGTCGCGCAGTCGATCAGATGGAGCGCGGCCCGGGTGAGCGGCTGCTCGCTGGTGTAGGTCTCCTCGACGAGCCGGCGTACGGAGTTGAGCTGGGCGACGGGGTCCCGGGTGGGGCCCTCGGTCAGCACAGTGGAAGTGATCGTGTTCACGGGCGATTCCATCCCGGGGGTCGTTGCGGACTGGGCGCCTTCCCGTGGGGACGGCCGGGCGGCGCGGACGGCGGTGGAGGGTTCGGCCGCCCGGCACGGGGGCGGGCGGGGGTCCGGCCGCCCGGCACGGCGGCGGGGAGAGGGCGGAGTGCGGGCGAGAGCGAGGGCGCGGGCGGCCGGGGCGCGGGCCCGGGGGCCCGCCCCGCCCGTCAGCCCGTGACGAAGCGAATCCGGTCGTTGGCGGCCTCGCACTTGGCCACGGCGTCGTCCGCGTCGCGCCCGGAGGCGATGACATAGCCGGAGACGCAGTCGGCGACCGTCAGCAGCGGCGGCACGGTCTCCCCCTCGCTCCGGCCGATGACCGCCGCGACCTCGGTGTCCAGGAACTCGTCGAGATAGGGCAGGAAGACGTACTGCACCTCTCCCTGGGGGACCCGGCGGACCTCGTCGGCGGCGTCGTCGTCGACCTCGACGGCCCGGATGGTGCCCGGCTCCGGGGTGAAGAAGCGGACGGCGGCGCCGCCGAGCGGCTCGGGCGAGGTCAGCGGCAGCTCGTCGATGCCGAGCGGCACGGTGAGGAACATCCGGTTGAGGTTCAGCCCGAAGGCGCGGCGGACCAGCTCGGGCGCCCCGCTCCCGGCGAGCCTGGCATGCGACTCCAGGACGCGCGGACCCTTCTCGGTGAGGACGAACTCGCTGTGCGAGGGCCCCTCGGTCAGGCCCACGGCGTCGAGGAACCTGGGGGTCAGCTCGCGGAGCGCGGCGAGGTGCGGGACGGCGCAGCGGCTGGGGGTGCTGACCTCCCACTCCACGTACCGCTCGTTCATGCGGTACTCGGAGTAGCCGATGGTGAGGTGCCGGCCCGCGTGGGAGAAGGAGTCCACGCTGACGACGGGCCCGTCGAGATACTCCTCGGCGATCACCGAGGAGATCTCCGCGTCCCGCAGCGCCTGCCAGGCCCGCTCGGCGTCCTCGGGGCCCTCCACCGGGTGGATGTGCAGGCTCGCCACCCCGTCCACGGGCTTGACGATGATCCGGTCGCCCACCTCCGCCTGGAAGGCCGCGACCTCGGCGGCGCTGGTCACCCTGCGGTAGCGCACGGGGCTCAGATCGTGCTTGTCCAGCAGTTCCCTGGTGAGCGCCTTGTCCTTGAGCGCGCGGGCGGTGGCCTCGCTGACGCCGGGCAGGCCCAGCGAGTCGACGACGAACCCGGTGGACTCGGCGGCCGGCTCGGTGGTGGTGAGGACGCGGTCGAAGGGGCGCTGTTCGTGGAGCGGCCTCAGCAGGTCGAGGATGGCCTGCCCGTCGGCGATGGGGGCGTGCAGGATCTGCTCGCAGTGCGCGGCGATGGACACGTCGTACGCGCCCTCCTCGTGGACGAGGACCACGTCGATGCCGAGTTCCCTGGCGCCCGCGATCGGCGCCGGCCTGCCGCCGATGACTGCCACTCGGTACTTGCCCATGACGTTCCCTTCGGTGAGGTGTGAGGTGTTCGCATGCGTGTGTGTGGGCGTGCGGGTCAGGCGGCGTAGCAGCGGCGCAGCCAGCGGGCCCGCGCCTCGGGCGCCGGGGTGAACGCCTTGCGGCGGTGCAGTACCCGGAGGTTGTCGAAGATCAGGAAGTCGCCGGTGTCCAGGACCAGCTCGGCCGAGGGGATGGTGTCGAGCGCCGCGCACCACCGCTCCAGCGCCTCCCGCGCCCGCTCCGACGAGCCGAAGGTCGTGCCCCGGTCGTACCGCACGCGGTGGCGGCCGTCCGGTCCCGGCTCCAGGACGGGTGCCTTCACCAGGGGCCCGGTGGCCGCCCCGTCGTTGGAGTCCGGCGCGCCCACCTCGAAGTCGTGGGTGAGCAGGGCGTCCCGGGTCGGCTCGTCCAGCCGGATCACGACATCGTCGAGGGCGGCGATCTGGGTCGGTACCCGCTCCTCGTTCCGCACGGCGTAGAAGGTCAGATACGGGGGTGTGTAGAGCCGGGGGTCCGAGCCGGGCGGGCCGAACGGCTGGTGGGGGTTGTCGGAGTGCCAGTAGAACTCCGAGTCGGCGCCCCAGGAGCTGGTGGTCCCGGAGGCCGCCGGATTGGGCACCACATTGCGGATGAGCCGGCCGTCGTTCTCGTAGCTGACGGCGAAGGGGGTGCAGCCCAGGATGCGGATGAGGCCCAGATGGATCGCGTTGGTCACGGCGAGTTCGGACTCGTCGCCGAATCCGCTCACGGGGGTGGCGGGGAACTCCTGGGCGGGCAGGTTCGACAGGACCAGGCCGTGCGAGCCGGCCGCCGTGAACACCTTGACGCCGTGGAGGATGTCGCCGGGCAGATGGCGGCGGAGCGCGTAGGCGCCGATCCCGGCGAGTATGGAGTCGTCGATGTCCGAGTCCAGGCTGCTCTCCGAGACCCGTTCCGAGATCTCCTTGTCCAACAGATCCCGGACACCGTTCTCGACGCGGTACCGGGCGAACTGGAGCAGGCTGGTCATCGATGTCTCCGATCGGTCAGTCGCGTGCGGTGGTGCGCCATCAGCGAGCCGGTGACGGGGTCGAGACAGTCCAGTAGGTCTCCGCGCTCCGGTTCCAGCGGCGGGTCAGGGGGTCTCGCACGAGCCGGCTCAGCAGACCGGCGGGGGTGACGACGAGGTAGTAGAGGATGAGGAGGAGCAGGGTGCGCATGGGGCGTCCTTCGCTCGGTGGGAATGGTGGGTCCGCCGGTGGGGAAGGCGGGTCCGCCGGCGGGAAAGGGTGGGTCCCCGGGCGGCGGGATCTCAGTCCAGCGGGATCTCGTCGCGCCAGTCGGACTCCTCGGTCCAGGCGGGCTGGGCGCTCTTCTCCAGCAGGAAGCTCCCGAGCGCCAGCAGATCGATGTCGGTGCGCATGAAGCAGGTGTAGGCGTCGTGCGGGGACTCCACGATCGGTTCGCCGCGCACGTTGAACGACGTGTTGACCAGCACCGGGCAGCCGGTGCGGGCCTTGAAGGCGGTCAGCAGCCGGTGGTAGGGCGCGTTGTTCCGCTCGGTGACCGTCTGCACCCGGGCCGAGCCGTCGACATGGGTGACGGCGGGGATGGTGGAGCGCCGCACCTTCAGCAGATCGAGACCGGTGGCGCCGCTGTCCTCGGCCGGCACCCGCTGTGCGGCGGTGACCTGCGAGACCACCAGCATGTACGGGCTCTCCTGCGGCAGGTCGAAGTACTCCCCGGCGTCCCGCGCCAGCACGGAGGGCGCGAACGGCCGGAAGGACTCCCGGAATTTGATCTTCAGATTCATCGCGGACTGCATCCTGGGGTTGCGCGGGTCCCCGACGATGGAGCGCGCGCCCAGCGCCCGGGGGCCGAACTCCATACGCCCCTGGAACCAGCCGGCGATCTTCCCCTCGGCCAGTTGCTCGGCGACCGCCTTGGCGAGGGTGTCGCTGTCCAGCCGCTGGTGGGGGATGCCATGGGCGTCCAGATAGGCGGCGATCTCGTCGTCGCCGTAGGCGGGGCCCAGCAGGGAGCCGCTCATCGCGTCGTGCCCGGTGGCGGGGTGGTCGCGCCGGACCCCGCGCTCCATGGCGACGGCCTGGGCGGCGCCGAGGGCCCCGCCCGCGTCCCCGGCGGCGGGCTGGACCCAGACCTCGTCGAAGATCCCGGCGTCGATGATCTTCCCGTTGGCGACACAGTTGAGGGCGACCCCGCCGGCCAGGCAGAGCCGGGACTCGCCGGTCCGCTCCCGCGCGGTCCGCGCCAGCCTGAGCACGACCTCCTCGGTGACCTCCTGCACGGAGGCGGCGAGGTCGAACTCCCGCTCGGTGAGGGGGCTCTCCGGGGCTCTGCGGGGTCCGCCGAAGAGCCGCTCGAAGCCGCGGCCGGTCATCACCTGGCCGCGCAGATACTCGAAGTTGCGCATGTTCAGCCGGAAGGAGCCATCGGCCTTCACATCGATCAGCTGCTCGCGGATGATCCGGGCGTACTTCGGCCTGCCGTAGGGCGCGAGACCCATGAGCTTGTACTCGCCGGAGTCGACCTTGAAGCCGCAGAAGTAGGTGAACGCCGAGTACAGCAGCCCCAGCGAGTGCGGGAACCGCAGCTCGGCCAGGGGGCGCACCTCGGTGCCGCGCCCGTGCCACAGGGTGGTGGTGGCCCACTCGCCGACGCCGTCGATGCAGAGCACGGCGGCGGACTCGTAGGGGCTGGGGAAGAAGGCCGACACGGCGTGCGACTCGTGGTGGCGGCGTACGGAGACCTCCGGCACCGCTCCCCGGCCCAGCGCCGCCAGCTCGGCGCGGACGGTGTCGGCGGTGCGCAGCTTGCCGCCGCGCCCGGTCCAGGCGGGCAGGGTGTCGCGGAAGGAGGCGAAGCCGGTGGGCGCGGCGCCGCCGAAGGTGGAGAGCACCCGGCGGAACTTGAGCCGGGGGTCCTCGTAGTAGGCGACGGCGGCGAGGTCGTCGAGGCTCGCACCCGCCTCGTCCAGGCAGTACGCGACCGCGAGGGAGGGGAAGGAGGGGTCGTGCCGGCGCCTGCTGAAACGTTCCTCTTGAGCGGCGGCGACCGGTACGCCATCGGCGACCAGCGCGGCCGCGCTGTCGTGGTAGAAGGCCGAGACTCCAAGAATCAGATCAGACACGCCGCGTTCCTCCGGAAGTGGTCGGGTGGCGAGGTGCGAGGGGGATGTCGGAGGCGGACCGGTTCCGGGCGCGGACGGCGGGCCGCCTCCCCGCGCGGATGCGGAGCCTCACCGGCGTCTGCCGGTGAGGCGTACGCGCCGGGCGGCCATGCGCGCGCCGACCCCGCGCGGCGGGTTCAGCGAGCGGTACCCCACCCGCACCCGCTCCCAGGTCTCCGCCCGGCCGCCGGGGCCGGGGGTCTCGGGGAGCGCGGCCAGCAGGGTGTCCACCGCGTCGGCGGCCCAGGCGGAGTGCCCGGTGGCCACGTTGTCGATGGTGTTGTGGATGTCCACGAAGCGGGTGCTGAAGCCGTACGCCTTCAGGGCGAGCCGCGCCCTGCGGTACGTACCGCCGACCCCCGACAGCTCCATGGCCAGATTCAGACCGAGCACCTCCGGCAGGAAGGTCCGCGGGAACCGGCCGACGCACAGCCAGTACACCGGCAGCTCGAAGGACTCGTCCCGGAACCCCGGCCACCGCGCGAACTCGGCCGACGCGGTCGGCGGCGGCTCGATCCCCATCTCGCGCAGCACATCGCGGTAGATCAGCGGGTGGTTCAGCCGTGGCTCGCCATTGCCGAGTTCGTCCCAGTACGTCTCGAAGAGCGAGTGGCCGATCTCGGAGGACGCCTGCTCGTAGTCGGTGAACCCCTGGAGCCAGCTCCCGTCGATCAGGGTCAGCGGCGCGGTCTGGACGGTGTCGTCGACGACGGCCTCGCGGGAGGGCAGCGGGATCTCCGCGTTCTCGTGGAACTCGGCGCCGTGGCGGTCGTGCTGGGTCTGGAGCCAGGGGCGCAGCCCCTCACGGGTCCACCGCTCCGGCAGCGGCATGGTGCGCCGGTCCATCCCGTGCCGGGACCGGGCCAGCCAGCCGCTGACGTACTCCACCGCCCAGGACCGCAGCTCCGGGGTGTCGGTGCGGCGCATCAGCAGGTGGTACGCCTCACGGACGCCGGAGGGCGCCCGGCCGCCGGAGGCCGGTGCGGAGCGCAGCGCGGCGGCCACCCCCGCCAGGGCGGCGGGGGCCGGGGGCGGGGTGCTCCGCACCGGCGGCCCGGCGGTCTCCGTGGTGCCTTTCGCGCCGGTGGTGCTGGTGGTGCCCGGAGCGCGGGGGGGCAGGGAGTCGATCCACCGCCGGATGACGGTCAGATCCTCAGGCGAGAAGACCCGGAACATCGGACCCCGCTCACCCACCAGCCCGCGTACCAGCGAACTCGCCCCCGAGCGGCCCGGTTTGACCAGCCTGCTCCGGGCCAGCACATCGAGGAGCGGGCCCGGATCGGTACGGCACTGGCTCAGCCAGGCGGCCAGCGGCCGGCCCTCCAGCAGGAACTGGTGGTGGTAGACGGCGCCCTCGCGCGAGCGCAGCCGCAGCAGCTCGGCCATGTCGAACGCCGGGTCCCCGGCCGCCACCAGCTCCGTGTGGAGCGCCCCGGACCAGGTGCGCAGCGCGTCCAGGGTCCAGCCGAAGCCCCGGCGCACCGCCTCGGCCGCGCCCGGGCCCTCCCGCGCCACCAGCTCGTCCACGGCGGTACGGCAGTGCGCGGCCGGGTCCGGTTCCCCCGGTCCGCGCCGTCCGGCCGGGTCGACGGCGTTCCAGTCGGTCTCCGTGGGGAGCACCTCCCGGACCATCGTCAGCGCGGGCGGCAGCCCCACCGCGCGCAGACAGAGATCGGCCCCGAGGAGTTCGGCGCGGAAGTCGTCCGGGCGCCGGCTCATCGCCAGCAGCAGCGCCGGGAGGCGGAAGGCGGCGTCCGTGATCCTGGGGTCGCCGGCGAGCCGGGCCGCCGGTACGGCGTTCTCCGCGAGCCGCAGCCGCCGCAGCAGTTCCAGATAGGCGCTGCCCCGGGAGGCCATCGGGTGACCGGCGCCCACATCGGAGGCGTACAGGGCGAGGACGCGCAGCACCACCGGGTCGTCCGCGTTGCCGGGGGCGCTCAGCCACTGGAGCCAGGCGCCGGAGAGGAGGGAGAGCGGGGCGCAGCCGAGGACGGCGCGGCGGACGAGCACCTCGCGGTGGCCCTCGGGGACGGCGGCCCGGCCGTCGGAGCCGGCCCCGGGGATCGCCCGGAACCGGGCGCCCTCGGCGGCGGACCAGCCGGCCGCCTCCCGGACGAGGTCGTCGAGCGTGCTGCCGCCGCGGCTGTCCCGGCTGTCCGGGCCGTGCGGAACCGCGGCGTCCTCGGAGCCCGGCGGGCCGTCGTCCGCCGGGGGGAGGCGGCCGTGGCGGCGCAGCTCGGCCCGGACCTCCTCGACGAACCGGCCCTCGGGAACGGACGCCTCCGGGTCGGCGGCGTGGGAGTACACCGACCGGGCGGAGCCCTCGGTGCCCGGCGGGTGCCCGTGCGGGCCGTGCGGGGGGTGCTGAGCGGGCAGCGTCGCCTTTGCTGCTGCCTCATGGCCTTGCATCCTTCTCCTCCCTCCTGCTCCTCGGACGGTCAGAACATGGGGTAGATGGATGCGTCGTTCTTCCGGTTGGCGCGCTTCTTGCGCCGGAATATCTTCGCGACGATTTTCCGCAGGAAGGACATGGTGGACTGCCTGCTTTCATGAGGGAGCACGGGGGAGAGGGAATTCCTGGGACGGTCAGGAGAGGCCGAGGGTCTCGGCGGTGAGCCGGGCGACGAGATCGCAGCCGAAATCCGTGAAGTGCGGACGGCTCACATACAGCCAGTCCTTCTCGGTGATCGCGTCGGCCACCACCGGATTGAGGTCGAAATAGCGCACGCCGAGCTTCTCGCAGCCGGCGCTCACCTGCTCGCCGAAGGCGCGGGCCACCTCGGGGGTGGAGATGTCGCCGTACAGCTCGTCCCAGGTGCCGAGCTTGGAGATCCGGTCGATCTCGTCGAAGAGCAGCCGCTCCTGCGGCGCGTGCCGGTCCCGCACCCACAGGGACATCGGCTGGAGCACGTAGGTCAGCCGCACCTGCGGCCCGGCCAGCCGCCGCCAGGTGTCGAGATGGCGCAGGGTGAGATCGGCGGCGGCGTCGATGACCCGGGGGATGTCCCGGCGCGCCTCGTCCGGCGTGGAGAAGGTGCGGCGGCGCTCGGACCGGCGGCCCAGCAGTTTCGCCGGTTTGCGGTTGGCCTCCCTGATCTCCTCCATCTTGTCGAAGTACTCACCGCAGAAGAAGAACGCGCCGTGGTCGCCCTGCTGCCACTCGGGGAATCTGCCGACGGTCAGGTCGTTGAGCCCGGAGAAGATGACGATTTCATCGATCTCGGGCAGCAGATGACGGTAGAGGGTGAAGAGCAGCAGCTCCTGGGTCGAGTTGTAGCAGCGCCCGCCGAAATTGAGCCAGGGGGCGGAGGGGGCGTGTTTGCGCCAGAGGAGTGAGGGAATCGTGGTGGCGTCGCTGGTGGAGCCGATGCCGAGCACGGATGAGCTGCCGGAGAAGATCCGGACCGGACCGGCGGGAAGCTGTCCGGCGGGGGAGGCGATTTCCCCGTTCGGGCCCCGGGATATCCGGAAGCCGGCCCGGTCCGTGTTGATCACGGCCGACCGGTAGTCGGTCCGGTGGTAGTACATGAGGTAGGGCTGGTAGCGGGTCTCGGCCGGGTCGTTGAATTTTGCGTACTCCTGGAGCTGTGGAGTCAGTTCGTCACGGTGGAGTTTCACTGATGCGTACTCCTCGAAGCTGAATGCGAAGGACTCGAAAAGAACGGACGGCGGGGCGGCTGTTCGACGGGGTCAGTCGCGGAACAGCGGGCCCCGGTGCAGCCTGTGCTGCGCGGCCTGCGCCAGCGGGCGGACCACGAGCTGGTCGATGTTGACGTGCTGGGGCAGGCCGACGGCGAGTGCCACGCACTCGGCGACATCGGCGGCGGTGAGGGGGCGGTCGACCCCTTCGTAGACGGCCGCGGCGCCCTCGGCGTCACCGCGCAGCCGGTTGAGGGCGAACTCCTCGGTCCGGACCATCCCGGGGGCCACCTCGATCACCCGGACGGGCTCCCCGCACAGCTCCAGCCGGAGGGTCTCGCAGAGGGCGTGCTCCGCGTGCTTGGCGGCGCTGTAGCCGCCGCCGCCCTCGTAGTTGACGTGCGCGGCGGTGGAGGTGACGGTCACGATGGTGCCGCCCAGGCCGGCCCGCAGCAGCGGGAGCAGGGCCTGGGTCACGCGCAGGGTGCCGAGCACATTCACGGAGAACATCCGCTGCCAGTCGTCCGGGGAGGCGGCCGGCACCCGCTCGGCGCCGAGGGCGCCGCCGGCGTTGTTGACCAGGAGGTCGCAGGAGTCCAGCGAGGCGGCGAGGCGGCCGACCGCCGCGTCGTCGGTGAGGTCGGCGACGTGGGTGCGCGCGCCGGTCTCGGCCGCGACCTCGCGCAGCCGGTCGGCGCGACGGGCGACCGCCACGACGTCGAATCCGTCCTTCACGAGCCGGCGTACGGTCGCCGCGCCTATTCCGCTGCTCGCCCCGGTCACCACTGCTGTGCCGGCCACCGGCCACCACCACCCTTTCAGAATTCTGCCCGCGCGGGTGCCCGTGCTGCTGGAGTCGCTGAGGTCCGGGAGGAAAGTCAGGGAATCCGGTCGGGTCCGGCGTGATGTGTATTCTGCGGCTGATCTCATTTGCGCTCGGTTTTGATTCCGCGCATCGGGGACGCTCCCCTGGGTGGGAGATCGCTGAACCGGGCGCGATAATCAGAAATGCGCATTGCGGGAACCTGAGGGGGGGAGTTATGGGGCAAACCGGATTCCCCCTCCGAACCCCCACCCCGAGCCCCCTGCCCGGGCCTGCCACCCTTGGCCGACCCGGCACCCCCGGCCCGTCTGGGGGCGCCTCCCGGAGGCAGCTCTGGGGAAGTCCGAGGACGGACCTCGCGCCTGACGGGTGACCCGGGCATTCCCAGCCCGTCCGGCGTTTGGGGACGGGCCCCGCACCAAGGGTGGCCCGTGCCTGTGTATCCCAGCCCGTCCGGCGTTTGAGGACGGACCCCGCACCAAGGGTGGCCCGTGCCTGTGTATCCCAGCCCGTCCGGCGTTTGAGGACGGACCCCGCACCAAGGGTGACCCGGGCCTGTATATCCCAGCCCGTCCGGCGTTTGAGGACGGACCCTGGTCCACAGGAGCCCCGCACGCTGCGGGCCTCGGTCGGGGGCCAGCCCCCGAACCCCCGCTCCTCAATCGCCGGAGGGGCTGGGTTTGGTCGCCGGAGAGGCTGGGTTTGCTCCGGTCTCCGGAAGGGCCGGGGTGGCTCACGTCCCCGGAGGGGGCGGGATGGGTGGCTTCTCGGGTGCCGGGCGGTCGGGGGCGCCGCCCCGGGCAGGGGGGTCAGCCCTGGAATTCGGTCAGGTCGATGGCATGGATCACCAGCGGAAACCCATACCGGGGATGCGTCGCCTCCCCCACCCTCCCCATCCCCAGCTTCCGCATCACATTCTCCGAAGCGTCATTCCCCGGCCGCGCAATACTGATCACCCGATCGAGCCCCCGGTCCTGCAAGGCGAACTCCAGGCTGGCGTGCGCCGCCTCGGAGGCGTACCCCTGTCCCCAGAACGACCGGCCCAGCCGCCACCCGATCTCCACCGCCGGCAGCACCTCCGGCAGGAACTCCGGCACGGAGAGACCGGCGAACCCGATCAGCTCGCCCGAGGCGAGGAGCTCGACGGCGAAGAGCCCGAAGCCCTCCTCGTCCCACTCCTCCTCCCACCGCTCGATCGCGTCGGCCGTCCCCTCCAGGTCCAGCACCGAACCGTCCCCGATCCACTCCATGACCTCGGGGTCCGCGTTGATCTCCGACATGGGCACGAGGTCGTCGTCGTGCCAGCGGCGCAGCAGGAGGCGGGGGGTGCGGATCTCGGTCATGCCCCCCATCCTGCCCAAGGCGCGGCCCCAGCGGTAATCGCCCCCGCCGGAGGGGGCGCGCGGACACCCGTGGCCGACCACAGGGAAGCGCGCCCCCGGCCCCCGTACGCTGGACGCGGCCGCACACGGTGAGCTCCACCGAGGAGGAGTCCTGTCCCGTCCACTGCATTCCCCGGGGGTCCGCCGCGTCTCGCTGGACGCGGCAGGACTGACCCTCTCGGCGCTGCTCGCCGAGCCGTCGGGCCCGCCGCGCGCCACCGTCGTCGCCCTGCACGGCGGCGGCATGAGCGCCGGCTACTTCGACGGCCAGGCCCACCCCACCCTCTCCCTGCTCGCCCTCGGCGCCGCGCTGGGCTACACCGTCCTCGCCGTGGACCGCCCCGGCTACGGCGCGTCCGCTCCCAAGCTGCCCGAGGGCCAGACCCTCGCCGAGCAGAGCGCCGCGCTCCGGCTGGCGCTGGACGACTTCACCTCCCGCCACGCCACCGGCGCGGGACTGTTCGTCCTCGCCCACTCCTACGGCGGCAAGCTCGCCCTGACCGCCGCCGCGCACGGCCTCCACGACGCCCTCATCGGGCTGGACATCTCCGGCTGCGGCCACCGCTACGCCGCCCCGCCGCCCGAGGTCCGACCCGGCACCGGCCATGGCACCATCCGGCTCAACTGGGGCCCGCTGGGTCTGTACCCGGTGGAGACCTTCTCGCTCGCCGGCTCCGTCGTCGCCGGCATGCCGGTACGGGAAGGGGCCGAGGCGGCGCGCTGGGAGGAGAGCTTCCCGGCCGTGGCCGCGCGGGTGCGGGTCCCCGTCCGGCTGACCTTCGCCGAGCACGAGGCCTGGTGGCGGCATGACGCCGAGACCCTGGCCGAGCTGTCCCGGCTCCTCGCCGCCCCGCGCGTCCTGGTGGACCGTCAGCCCGCCGCCGGGCACAACATCAGTCTGGGCTGGGCCGCGCGCGCCTACCATCTGCGGGCGCTCGGCTTCCTGGAGGAGTGCCTCCAGCCCCGGGCCGCCGCCGGTGCCGCCGTCTGAGCCTCCCGGCTCCGAGGGGGAACCGCTCGCCCCGAGCGGACAAGTACTGATGTGGACTACTCGATGCATGCCCGTTTACGCGAGGGCGATCCGGCGGCGTTCAGGGAACTGTTCGTGGCGCACTCCGCCCTGGTCCACCGGCACGCGGTGCGCACCACCGGGGACTGGGCCGTCGCCGAGGACGTCGTGTCCCTGACGTTTCTGGAGGCGTGGCGGCTGCGCGGCAAGCTGCGCGACGAGGGGGACAGCCCCCGGCCCTGGCTGATGGGCATCGCCGTCAATGTGCTGCGCAACACCTCCCGCGCCGCCCGCCGCCACCACGCCGCCCTCGCCCGGATGCCCGTCCGTGACACCGTTCCCGACTTCGCCGACGAGCTGGTGGGACGGCTCTCCGACGCGGCCCAGCTCGCCGCCGCCCAGCGCGCGCTGCGCCGGCTGCGCCGCGGCGACCGGGAGGTGTTCACCCTCTGCGTCTGGGCCGGGCTGGGGTACGCGGAGGCCGCCGAGGCGCTCGGGGTGCCCGTCGGCACCGTCCGCTCCCGGCTCTTCCGGGCCCGGGCGCGGCTGCGGAAGCTCGCCGCCGAGGAGCTGGACCGGCCACCTGACCGTAAAGGATGGGAAAAGAACAGAAACCCGGAGGAAAGGGTGGAACCCGCACCCGGTCGCGGACAAGTACAGGGTGGCCGCTCGGAAGCGGCCCGGTCGAATGAGGAGAAGACCCGATGAACCGCACCCCCTGGCGGCGGAGGCAGGAGCCGCTCGACCACGCGGAGCTGGCCCGGCTGCTGCCCGCGCCCGGTGACCCGGATCTGCCGCGCGACCGCCGACGACTCCTGGAGGAGCAACTGATGCGCGAGATCCAGCCCACCCCCGGAACGGACCGGAGCCCGGTGCGGCCCGTGCGGCGCGCCCTGTTCATAGGCGCCCCGCTCACCGCGCTCGCCGTGGCCGGCGTGATGGTGGCCGCCACCCTGGGCGGCGGTGACGACGGCTCGAAGGACACCGCCGGGAGCACGAAGGGGACCGTCGTCCAGTTCGACGCCGGCAGCACGGAGAAGGTGGCCGCCACGGTCTCCCGGATCTCCGCCGCCGCCGAGAGCCGGGAGTTCCCGGAGCCCCGGGCCGACCAGTACCTCTACTTCAAGAGCACCGTCTCGTACCTGCGCGGCGGGGAGACGAACGGCAAGCCCTGGTACGAGGTCGAGAAGCCGCACTCCCGGGAGACCTGGTTCTCCCCCGACGGCCGGAAGGGCCATCTGTACGAGCGGGGGAAGCACATCAGCCTGGACAACGACCGGAGCAACCCGGGGGTCGGCTCGCCGACGTACAACTATCTCAAGTCCCTCCCGGCGGACCCCGACTTCCTGCTGAAGAAGATCTACCAGGACACCAAGGGCCAGGGCAGCGGACCCCACCAGCAGGCCTTCCTCACCATCGGCGATCTGCTGCGGGAGAACGCCGCACCGCCGAAGCTGTCGGCGGCGCTGTACCGGGCCGCCGCCGAGATCCCGGGAGTGGTCGTGGTGGACCACGCGAAGGACGCGGCCGGCCGCGACGGCATCGCCATCGCCCGGGTGGACGAGGAGGACCAGAGCCGCTCGGAGTGGATCTTCGACCGGAAGAGCTACGCCTACACCGGTGAGCGGACCGTCCAGCTCAAGGCTCTCCCCGGGATCAAGGCCGGGACGGTGACCGGCAACGCCGCCGTGCTGGACATCGCCGTCGTGGACAGGAAGCGCGAGCGCCCGGACGGCGACGACCGCCGCTGATCCCGCCACGGCGGCGGCCGGCCCCCGCGCGGACGCGTGCGGGGGCCGGCCGTTCTGCCGTGCGGGCGGCGGTTACGCCCGCTTCCACCACGGCTGGGAGGTGTCGCGCAGCGTATTGGTGCCGCAGTGCACCTCACCGCCGTTCACGTGGTACGTGTACCAGTCGTCGATGTACGCGGTGGTGAACCCCGCCCGGGCGTAGGCGGCGCTCACCGCGGTGCCGAAGATGTCCTTGCCGCCGATGACCGGTCCCCACTGCCTGGCCGCGAGGTAGCGCGAGTCGCTCAGCACCACACCGTTGACCGCGCCGGGTATGTACGCCCCGGTCTGCTCCATGGGCGTGAGCGCCGCCTTCCCGCCGGCCTTCCCGCCGGGCTTCCCCTCCGGAGCCGGCGTCTTCCCCCCGCCCGCCTTGTGGAGCTGGGAGAGGTCGCCGCCGCCCAGCCGCTGGAGCTTGGCACCGGCCTTGGCGCCCGGGCCGAGGTCCCAGCGCGCGTACAGCGCGGGCACCCGTACGACCTCGGCGTCGGTGATCCCGGTCTCGGCCTTCAGCAGCCGCAGATTGGCCTCGATGCGCTCGGTGGCCAGCTTGTTGTCGGCCCGGAACTTCTTGTGGGCCAGCATCCCGCCGATGGTCTCCTTCGGCGCGGGCACCCCGAACTTCCCCGGCACGGAGAACATCTTCTTCCCGCCGTGGCCCTCCGCCCGCGCCTTCTCCAGCAGGGCGATGCCCGCCGCCGGGTCCGCGATCCCGATCCGCCAGCCCCGCGCGGTCTTCGCGGGCAGGAACTGCACGAACTCGTCCACATGGCCCACACCCAGCCAGGCCGTGTCCAGCAGCAGGGGTGACTGCATGCCCTGCGAGGAGAGGAAGGTCCGCATCGACTTGGCCGGCTTGGAGCCGAAGTCGGGGCGGTGGCCCATGATGATCCGGCCCGCCGGGTACTCCTTGCCGCCGTGGGCGTAGGGCGGGATCGTCTCCAGGTTGCCCATGGAGTTGAGGGTGCCCTCCTCGTTCGCCGCGCCCTTGCCGACCTGCACCACCCCCACGTCCCTGCCGCGCAGCTTCTCGAACAGCTCGCGCCCCGCCTCCCGCTCCTGGGCCGAGCGGATCAGCACCCGGATGGCGTGGGTCCGGCCGCCGGGGCCGGTCATGCTCACATAGCCGGGCTCCACGAAGTCCTGCGCCCACGGGTCGCCGTAGCCGGTGAACTTCCGCACCGGCTTGGTGATGCCGGCGGCCTTCGCCTCCCGCTCCAGGTCCTTGACGAACTTGAGCTGCTCGGCCCGGAACTCCGGGTTCTCCGGCAGCGGGCCCATCTCGGTCACCAGCACCTCCTGGGCCCTCTGCCGGTGGTGGTGGGTGAGGACGGGGGCCGTCTTCAGCCGTACGTCGTCCTTGGCGGTGGCGGTCCCGTCGGTGACCCGGAACCGGACGAGGACCTCGCCGTCCCACTTCGCGGCGTCCCGCACCACATCGGTGGCCTCGATGCCCAGCTCCACCCCCGAGCGCAGCTCGGCCGCGGTGAGCCGGCCGGTGGGCGGGAGGTGCTTCCAGACACCCGCGCGCTTGAGGAAGAGCCGTGCCTTCCCCTTGCCCACGACGGTGACGCTCCCCGTCGCCCCGGCGGAGGCCCCGGGAAGCGGCACCGTCCTCAGCCGGGCCAGATCCGCGGCGTCGGCCGACCCGTTGAGCACGGTGTCCGCCGCGTCGTGGCAGCGGGCCAGCTGCTCGTCGCTCAGCGGCTTGCCCGCGCCGGTGCGGACCGGGCAGCGCTTGCTGTCGTCGTCGACATTGGGCAGGAGCACCGCGCCCCGCTGCCGGGTCCAGGTGTTCTCACCCGGTGTATCGGAGTCCCCCGTGACATCGACGCCGCCGTCGCGGTTGACGTCCGCCCGCAGATCGGGCCCGGCCGCGGGCGGCGCGGGGGGTGCCGCGGTCGCGGGTGGGCCCACCGTACCGATGAGCACCCCGGCCACCCCGGTGGCCAGTGCGGCGCTCTTCCAACCCTGGATGCCCAAGGTTTTCCCCTCCTCGTTCCACTCTCCTGCCATGCGGATGCTGACGGGGAAGAGCGCGAGGAGGGGCGGGTGGGTTGAGGGGGACCGGTGGGTTCGGCCGAGATGCCCCGCCGGGGGCCGGGATCTGTCTTGATTCGTACCTTCTGCGACCCCCGGTGGCATCACACCGGAGGCGGTTCCGCACGCCGGAGGGAGCCATACGGGTGGTGTTGATCAGAAGAACTACCTAGCGGCTGCGTCGGTCCTTCGCAACTCGGGATGCGTACACATCATGAGAAAGGTATGTAGATCGCCCCAACAGGATCACCGCACAACAGATCATCAGAAAGCGAGGGGTCATGGCCGCCGTCAGAGTCATCACGGTAAGAAATCTGTGGACCGCCTTCATCACCGCTCTTGTCGCCCTGTTCACCTCCCTGGGGCTGACGGGCAGCGCCACCGCCGCCCGGCACTCCGCGGCGCCGGTGCCGGAGCCGGAGCGGCCGGAGCAGCCGGGCCGGGAGATCGCCGCGGCCGGGGAGGGCCGTACGGGTGAGGGGGGAGCCCGACGGGCCCGCGCGGCCCTACCGGACCAGCGCGTCCGCGGAAAGCGCCGCCGCGCCGGGCGGGCCGCCTCGCCCGGGAGCCGGGCCCCGAGGGCCCAGGCACCCGCGCACCGGGCGGCACGGGCCCAGGTGCCCGCGCAGAGCACACGGTGGAGTCCGGGAGCCCCGGCCAGATCGCTGCCGCCCACCATCAAGCAGCGGATCAGGGCCGAGGCCCACAACGCCTCGCCGTCCGTCCGCAAGCTGCCCGCGCTCGACCCGCTGGCGCTCGACTCCGGTGCGGTGTCGATCGGCTCCCGGGACGCGGAGGACGCGGAAGCGGCCGCCGACCGCTCGGCGCTGACGGCCGCCGCGTGAGGCGCCGGGAGAGAACCAGCCCTCCCGGCACCCCGTACGGCACTCCGCGCGAGCCCGGCCGGCCTCACCGCCGCCAACGCCCGCGCCGCGACAGCCACCCGCCGTACAGGGGTCACCCTCGGTACGAGGCCCGCCCCCGCCGGGACGGTCACCCGCCGTACGAGGGACACGCGCGCCGCGACAGTCACCCGCCGCACGAGGGTCACCCGCCGCACGAGGTCAGCCCGCGCCGCGACGGCCACCCGCCGTACGAGGGTCAGCGGCGCTCGTCCCGGCCGTCCTCCGCCTCCGCCTCGGCCTCGTCCTGCTTCGCCCGGACCTCGGGGGAGAGCGCGTCCGGACTGCCGTCCACCGACGACAGCCGGTCACGGTCCGACACCTCGGTCGCCGCGGCCGGTTCCACCAGCCAGTCGGGGTTGGCCTGCTTGTCCCACCACTTCCACGCGGCGAAGACCCCGCCGGCCACCACTCCGACGAGCGCGAGCCCCTTGCCCAGACGCGCGGCCCTCGAACGCCGCTCGTGCCTGCGCACCAGCTTCTGAATGTCCTTCGCCGTCACCTGACCGCGCAGTGCGGCCAGCGCGGCGACCGATCGGGCCGCGGCCTCCTCCCGTACGGGCTGAGCGGCGGCCACCGCGTGCTCCACGCGGGGTTTGGTGTAGTCCGCCGCCTGACGAGCGGCCTTCCGGGCCTGATACGCCGCCCGGTGAGCGGCCTCGTCCACTTGCGGCGGTACATGCGGCGCCACATGGGCGCCGTACTGGACGCGGGCCTGGGTACGGGCCTGCCTGGCGGCTTGGGAGACCTTCGGCGCGATACGGACGCGCGCCTCATGTGCGTAATGCGCGGCCTGGCCACGGGCCGAGCCGGCGTAAGGCGCCACCACTTCCGCGGCGTGCAGCACGCTCTCCTTCGCCGAATCGGTCGCGGCACGCACGCTGTCCATGCGGGTCACGGGAATCATCCTCCTCGGTGGCGTTCTCCTGATCTGGGGCGAGCCCCAGTGCGGTACATATCGCCTTTCCGTCTGCTGGCACATCATGCCTGTTGACCGCTGCTCCGGCATGCGGGACGGGCATCCGGGTCATATCCGGACACCACAGGCGACGATGGCATCATTCCTTCCTTTGTGCGCCTTCGCGGCCATGCCCGCGGAGGTCTTTCCGTGTGCCCGGCTCTTCCGTGCGAGGATCGGAGCGTTCAGAAAACGACGTGGAAATCTTTACGGAAGGCAGGACCGTGGCCGAGCAGCTTTACGCCACCCTCAAGACCAACCAGGGCGACATCCAGATCCGGCTGCTGCCGAACCACGCGCCCAAGACGGTCAAGAACTTCGTCGAGCTGGCCACGGGCGAGCGTGAGTGGACCAACCCGCAGACCGGACAGCCCTCCAAGGAGAAGCTGTACGACGGAACGGTCTTCCACCGGGTGATCAGCGGTTTCATGATCCAGGGCGGGGACCCGCTGGGCAACGGCACCGGCGGCCCGGGGTACAAGTTCGCGGACGAGTTCCACCCGGAGCTCTCCTTCAACAAGCCGTACCTGCTGGCCATGGCCAACGCCGGGCCGGGCACCAATGGCTCCCAGTTCTTCCTCACCGTGTCGCCGACCACCTGGCTGACCGGTAAGCACACCATCTTCGGCGAGGTCACCGACAAGGCCAGCGTCGCGGTCATCGACCAGATCGCCGCCACGCCGACCAACCCGCGCACCGACCGTCCGGTGCAGGACGTGGTGATCGAGTCCGTGGTGATCGAGAGCCGCGAGGGCTGATCCCAGCGTGATCCCGGCCGATTCCCGGCCGCCGGGGAACAAAACCGCCCCGTCCATCCGTCTGGATGGACGGGGCGGTGTGTTGATTCAGGAGGGTTGAGGGATCTCATGGACCAGGCGCCAGGCAGTCCGCAGGAGCCGCACGGGCCGAGGGGCGCGTCCGGCCTGCCCGGCTGCTACCGCCACCCGGAGACGGGGACGGGCATCAGCTGTGTCCGCTGCGAGCGCCCGATCTGCCCGCAGTGCATGGTCAGCGCCTCCGTCGGCTTCCAGTGCCCCGACTGCGTGAGACAGGGCTCCGCCACCACCCAGCGGCCCCGCACCATCGCCGGCGGCACCATCGCCGCCGATCCCTTCCTGGTCACCAAGGTGCTCATCGCGATCAATGTCGCGGTCTACGCCCTGGTGCTCGCGCTCGGCGAGCGGCTGGTCGCCGAGACCAGCCTGGTCGGGCTGGCCTTCAGCCCGGAGCTGGGCCAGGTCGTCGGTGTGGCCGACGGCCAGTGGTACCGCCTGCTCACCGCGGTGTTCCTGCACGAGGAGCTGCCGCACATCCTCTTCAACATGCTCGGGGTCTGGTTCCTCGGCAAGATGGTGGAGCCCGCGCTCGGGCGCAGCCGCTATCTCGCGGTCTATCTGCTCTCCGGCCTCGGCGGCAGCGCGCTCGCCTATCTGCTCTCCGCGCAGAACCAGCCCTCGCTGGGCGCGTCGGGTGCCGTCTTCGGCCTGATGGGCGCCTTCGCGGTGCTGGCCCGCCGGTCGAATCTGGACATGCGCCCGGTCGCCGTGATCCTCGCGATCAGCCTGCTGCTCACCTTCACCCGGCCCAATATCTCCTGGGAGGGGCACATCGGCGGTCTGGTGGTCGGCGCCCTCGTCACCCTCGGACTGGTGTACGCCCCGAGGGCCCGCCGCACCCTGATACAGGGCGGGGTCCTCGCCGTGGCGCTGCTGGCGATCGTGGTGACGGTCGTCGCCAGAACCGTCGCCCTGACCTGATCCACAGCGGCTGAACAGGGACTTTTCCCCGGGCCTGGCACGGCTTGTCCACCGCTTGGGCACCGGTTGTCCACAGCGTGTGGCGAATCCTGCGCATCCCGTACTGAACAGGTGTGCCCCTTGTCCCCGAACCGGGTTTCCCCAGCGGGGACAAGGGGCGCGAGCCTGTCACCGAGATGGCCGACGCAGTCACACCGGCGTCAACATCCTGAAGGTTATCCACAGATCGTCTGACCTTTTCCCCACTGTGGACAACGCTGTGGATAACTTGGGTCAGAGCTTGACACAGAGGAGCCGGCCGGCTCCGCGCGCCACGGCTACTTCCACTGGGTGGAGACGCCGAAGCCCGCGGCGATGAAGCCGAACCCGACGACGATGTTCCAGTCGCCGATGGACTCCAGCGGCAAGCTGCTCTCGGTCACATAGAAAAGGACGATCCAGGCCAGCCCGATCAGGAACAGCGCGAGCATGACCGGGGCGACCCAGCTGCGGTTGGTCAGCTTGATGGCGGTCGCCGTCCGGTTGGCGGGCGGCGGCGTGAAATCGGCCTTCTTGCGGATACGTGACTTCGGCACGAGGGACTCTCCTGTCGATGCGCTGCGTGACCGCGCAGGGAACTGTGGCTGGCGGCCGGGGTCAGGAGCGACGGGGATCACTGCCTCCCCCGGGCGTCCGTTAGCGTAGTGCTTCCGCGGCGCCTGAGGAGATAAGGGTACGTTGAGTAATTCCACCAACTCCAGGCCAGGGCCGGTTGGAATCCTCAGAAGGAGAACCGGCCGGCTGCTGACCGCAGCCGTCTTCGCCCTCGCCGGGCTGATTTTCGTGACCAGTTTCAACACCGCCAAGGGCACCAATCTCCGTACGGACGACTCCCTGCTGAAGCTCTCCGACCTCATCCAGCAGCGCAGCGCCAGAAACGGTCACCTCGACGAGTCCACGGCCGCGCTCCGCGGCGAGGTGGACACCCTCGCCCACCGGGACGACGGCTCCACCAGGGCCGAGGACGAGCGGTTCGGCGCCCTGGAGAAGGCCGCAGGGACCCGGAAGGTGAGCGGCGAGGCGCTGACCGTCACCCTCGACGACGCCCCGCCGAACGCCCAGGCGGCCCCCGGCTACCCCGAGCCGCAAGCCAATGACCTGGTGATTCACCAGCAGGACCTCCAGGCCGTCGTCAACGCCCTGTGGAAGGGCGGCGCCCGGGGCATCCAGGTGATGGACCAGCGGCTGATCTCCACCAGCGCCGTGCGCTGTGTGGGCAACACCCTGATCCTCCAGGGGCGCGTCTACTCGCCCCCCTACAAGATCACCGCAGTGGGTGACCAGGACCGGCTGGAGAAGGCCCTCGACACCTCGCCGGCGCTCCAGAACTACCAGCTCTATGTGAAGGCGTACGGCCTCGGCTGGAAAGTCGACGAGCGCGGGGCGGTGACTCTTCCCGGCTACTCGGGCACAGTGGATCTCCACTACGCGAAGCCCGTGGAGTAGCCGGAGCCCGTGGGGCTGGGGGTGCCGTTCGGTGTCGTTACGGCTGGTCGTGAGAGTCCTCAGTGAGCTGTGTGTCACCGTCGGCACGCTCATCGTGCTCTTTGTGGCCTATGTCATGTTCTGGACGGGTATCAAGGCGGCGGACGCCTCGGACGGGGAGCTGGACCGGCTCCAGGAGCGGTGGTCCCGGGGTCGGGTGGAAGCCCCGGCCGCCGTGCCGCCCCCCGGCCCCGCCCCTGACTCCCCGGCACCGGGGACGACCGCCGCCCCGGCGCCGGCCCCGGCGCCCTCCGCCCCCCGGAAGCCCGCCCCCGCCCCGAAGCCCCCGGAGACCGCCCGGGAGCCGGCGCCCACGGGCGCGCCCGGCCCCGGGCCCGCGTACCGCGACGGCCGGTCCTTCGCCGTGATGTACATCCCCCGCTTCGGCCGCGACTGGGACTGGCCGGTCCTGGAGGGCACCCGCACCGCCACCCTCAAGAGGGGTCTCGGCCACTACGCCGGCACCGCCCCGCTCGGCGGAACCGGGAACTTCGCCGTCGCCGGCCACCGCCGCACCTACGGCGACCCCTTCAAGGACTTCCCCCGGCTCCGCCCCGGGGACCCGGTCGTCCTCACCGACGGCACGACCTGGTTCACCTACCGGATCGCCAGGAAGCCCTTGAAAACGGTCCCGACCGATATCGGAGTGATCAATCCCGTACCGGAGAAGTCGGGATTCAGCCGACCTGGCCGGTATCTGACCCTGACGACCTGCGAGCCGGAGTGGGGCAGCAGCCACCGGCTGATCGCCTGGGCCCGGCTCGACTCCACCCGGCCTGTGACGGACGGCCGGCCCCCGGCTTTCCACAGCTGACCCGCGCGGCCCCGCCGCCCCTTAGTCTGGAGCGGTAACGAACGGAAAGGGACGGCAATGTACGGCTGGATCTGGCGGCATCTGCCGGGCAACGCGTGGGTGCGCGCACTCCTCTCGCTCGTGCTGGTCCTCGCGGTCGTCTACGCGCTGTTCCAGTACGTCTTCCCCTGGGCGGAGCCACTCCTCCCGTTCAACGATGTCACGGTCGACGGAACGGGTGACGGCGCCGGCGCCGGTCCCGGCACCGGCGGGGACGAGGGAGCCGCCCGATGAGCGCACGCATTCTGGTCGTCGACAACTACGACAGCTTCGTCTTCAACCTGGTCCAGTACCTGTACCAGCTCGGCGCGGAGTGCGAGGTCGTACGGAACGACGAGGTCGCCCTCGCCCACGCCCAGGACGGCTTCGACGGCGTACTGCTCTCCCCCGGCCCCGGCGCCCCCGAGCAGGCCGGTGTCTGTATCGACATGGTCCGCCACTGCGCGGACACCGGGGTCCCGGTCTTCGGGGTCTGCCTCGGGATGCAGTCGATGGCGGTGGCGTACGGCGGGGTGGTCGACCGCGCCCCCGAACTGCTGCACGGCAAGACCTCCCCGGTGCTCCACCAGGGCAAGGGCGTCTTCGCCGGGCTGCCGTCGCCGTTCACCGCGACCCGCTACCACTCGCTGGCCGCCGAGCCCGCCGACCTCCCGCCCGAGCTGGAGATCACCGCGGCGACGGAGGACGGCATCATCATGGGGCTCCGCCACCGTGAGCGGGCGGTGGAGGGCGTGCAGTTCCACCCCGAGTCGGTCCTCACCGAGTACGGACATCTGATGCTCGCCAACTGGCTGGAGCAGTGCGGCGACGCCGGAGCGGTCGGACGGTCCGTGGGGCTCGCGCCGGTGGTGGGCAAGGCTGTGGCCAAGGCCCTGGTGTGACCACCGGGCGTCCGGGGGAGGATTCCCGCCCACCCGCCGGATACGGCGACGGGGGACACGGCACCACCGGATACCGCACCCCCGACCCCGGCCCGGGCCCCGGCGGGTACGGTGCCCCGGGTCCCGGCCCCGGCGCCCCCGGGGGCGTCCCGTACGTCCCACCCCCGTACGACTCGGCGCCGACCGCCCCGATGCCCCTCGTGCCCTCGGGGCCCGGCCGGGCCGAGCGGCGGCGGGCCGCCAAGGGCCGTGGCCGCAAGCGCCCCGCCCCGGCGGCCGGAAAGCGGCCCCCCGCGCCCGTGCCGCCGCCCGGCGGCCCCGGGCGACCGCTCACCCGCGTCGAGGCCCGCCGCGCCGCCAAGGCCGCCAAGGACAGCCCGGCCGTGATCGCCAGCCGGGCCATGGGCGAGCTGTTCATCACCTTCGGCGTGCTGATGCTGCTCTTCGTCACCTATCAGCTCTGGTGGACCAACATCCGCGCGGGCCAGGAGGTCGACAAGGAGCGGAACAAGATCCAGGAGGCCTGGGCCGACGGCCGCAAACCGGGCACCTTCGCCCCGGGCGAGGGATTCGCCATCATGTACATCCCCAAACTCGATGTCGTCGTCCCCGTCGCCGCGAGCATCGACAAGGAGAAGGTGCTCGACCGGGGGATGGTGGGCCACTACAGCGAGGGCAGGCTCAAGACCGCGATGCCCTCGGACCCGACGGGCAACTTCGCCGTCGCGGGCCACCGCAACACCCACGGCGAGCCCTTCCGCTACATCAACCGTCTCCAGCCGGGCGACCCGATCGTGGTCGAGACCCAGGACACGTACTACACCTACGAGATGGCGAGCATCCTGCCCCAGACCCCGCCGTCCAACGTCAAGGTGATCGGGCCGGTGCCGCCGGGCTCCGGATTCGACCGGCCCGGCCGGTACATCACCCTCACCACCTGTACGCCGGAATTCACGAGTACCTACCGGATGATCGTGTGGGGCAAGATGGTCGAGGAACGGCCACGCGGCAAGGGCAAACCGGACGCGCTCGTAGGCTGATACCGGCCATTGCTGAATCCAGACGGGAAGAGAAGCAGTGTCACGTGCGCGGAGCCGGGTCGCCGGCGTCATCAGTGTCCTCGGTGAACTGCTGATCACCGCCGGCGTGATCCTCGGCCTCTTCGTCGTCTACTCGCTCTGGTGGACCAATGTCCTCGCGGACCGCGAGTCCTCGCGGCAGAGCGACCGGATGCGCGAGAACTGGGCCGACCGGGTCGGCAGCGGCAACGGCCCGGGGGTGCTCAACACCAAGGACGGCATCGGCTTCCTCCACGTACCCGCCATGAAGAACGGCGAGGTGCTGGTGAAGAAGGGCACCGACACCAAGGAGCTGAACGACGGCATCGCCGGCTACTACACCGAACCGGTGAAGTCGGCGCTCCCCTGGGACCGCAAGGGCAACTTCACCCTCGCCGCGCACCGGGACGGCCACGGCGCCAAGTTCCACAACATCCACAAGATCAAGGACGGCGACCCGATCGTCTTCGAGACCCGGGACACCTGGTACGTCTACAAGGTCTACAAGTCGCTGCCGAAGACCTCCAAGTACAACGTGGATGTGCTCAAGCCGGTCCCGAAGGAGTCGGGGAGGACCACGGCGGGCCGGTACATCACCCTGACCACCTGCACCCCCGTCCTGACCTCCGACTACCGCTACATCGTCTGGGGCGAACTGGTGCGGGAGGTCAAGGTCGACGCGGACCGCACCAAGCCCGCCGAACTGCGCGGCTGAGCACCGTCTCCCCACAGCACAGAGCCCCGGCACCCTTCCCAGGGTGCCGGGGCTCCTCCGCGTGCCGGCCGGGGCCGGGGTCCTACCGCCGCATGCCTATGCCGCCGATGAACCCGCCGTCACCGTCGCCGTCGCCCCCGTCGCTGTCACCGCCGGAGTTGTCGCCGCCGTTCTCGCCGCCGTTGTTGCCCTCGGCCGCGCCCCCGTTGTCCCCGCCGATGTCGAGGGTGGTGACCCCCACCTGCTGGTTCGCCGCGGCCTGGGAACCGGCCACCGGGTCCTGCGCGATCACCTGGGCGGTGTCCTTGTCCGAGCCCTTGATCTCACCGATCTGGAGACCGGCCCCCGTCAGCAGGGCCTTCGCCTCGCCGAGCGTCTTGCCCTGGAGGCTCGGCACCTGGATGGTCTGCGCCGGTCCCTTGGAGACCTTCAGCGTCACCGTGGTGTTCTTGGCCGCCTTGCTGTCCCCCTCGGGGGTCTGGCCGATGACCTTGTCCTTGGGCTCCTCGGAGTCGACGTACTCCGTGTTCACCTGGAAGTCCAGGAACTGGAGCTGCGACTGCGCCTGCGCGAGCTGGTTGCCGACCACCTTGGGCACGGTCTGGAGCTGCTGGGTCGCCACCGTGATGGTGACCGTCGTGCCCTTCTCGACCATGCTGTTCTGCGCCGGGTCCTGCTTGAAGACGGTTCCGGCGTCGGCCTGGGAGGTCTCGACCTCCTTGACGTCGACCTTGAAGCCCTTGCGCCGCAGCGCGTCCTGCGCGCTGTCCTTGGACTTCTCCACCACGTCGGGCACCTCGACCTTGGGTGCGCCCTCGGAGAGCACATACGTGATGGTCTCCCCCTCCGCGATGGTGCCGTCGGCCGGCGACTGCTCGCAGATCCTGCCCTTGGGCTGGTCGCAGCGCTCCCTGCCGGACTCCTGGAGTTCGACGCCCGCGTTGGTGGCGTCCGCCTGGGCCTCCTCCACCGTCTTGCCCACCAGCACGGGCACATCCACATCGCCCTTGCCGGCGTCCGGGCCGAAGACGGCGCGGCCGATCAGCACCGCTCCGATCAGCACCAGGATGCCCGCGACCACCAGCAGCACCGTGGACGTGCTGGACTTGCGCTGACGGCGCCGGCCCCGGCCGTCGTCATAGGCGCCGAAGCCCCCATCGTCCGGGTTCATGGGCGGCAGCATCGAGGTCTGGGCGGCGGCGTGGTCGGAGTGCCGCAGCGCCGTGGTGGCCTGCTCCTCCTGCGGATAGCCGTAGCCGACCGCACCCATCGCCGCCGTCGCCGCGACCGGCTGGCCGTCGAGGCACGCCTCGATGTCGGCCCGCATCTCGTCCGCGGACTGATAGCGGTAGTCGGGGTCCTTGACCAGCGCCTTGAGGACGATGGCGTCCATCTCGGGGGTGATCTCGGCGTCGAAGTTCGACGGCGGCTGCGGCTCCTCGCGGACATGCTGATACGCCACCGCCACCGGCGAGTCGCCGATGAACGGCGGGCGCACCGTGAGCAGTTCGTAGAGCAGACATCCGGTGGAGTACAGATCGGAGCGCGCGTCGACCTGCTCGCCCTTGGCCTGTTCCGGGGAGAGGTACTGGGCGGTGCCGATGACGGCGGAGGTCTGCGTCATCGTCATC
Organism: Streptomyces sp. NPDC001985; assembly: GCF_040296845.1. Taxonomy (NCBI): domain Bacteria; kingdom Bacillati; phylum Actinomycetota; class Actinomycetes; order Kitasatosporales; family Streptomycetaceae; genus Streptomyces; species Streptomyces sp. NPDC001985. Next base: position 68,784 of record NZ_JBEOYB010000026.1, on the reverse strand, counting down.
CCGGCGTCACCCATCGCACGGGCGATGCCGAAGTCCATCACCTTGACCTGGCCGGTGCGCGTCAGCATGACGTTCGCCGGCTTGATGTCACGGTGGACGATGTTGTTGCGGTGCGAGTACTCCAGCGCCTGGAGGATGCCGGTGGTCATCTCCAGCGTGCGCTCCGGGAGGAGCTTCCGGCCGGAGTGCAGCAGCTCTCTGAGCGTGGAGCCGTCGACGTACTCCATCACGATGTACGGGATGGAGACCTGGTCGACGTAGTCCTCGCCGGTGTCGTACACCGCGACGATCGCCGGATGGTTGAGCGAGGCGGCCGACTGGGCCTCACGGCGGAACCGGGCCTGGAAGGACGGGTCGCGGGCGAGATCGGCCCGCAGCGTCTTCACGGCGACGGTGCGGCCGAGCCGGGTGTCGTGGGCGAGGTAGACCTCCGCCATGCCACCGCGGCCGAGCACCGAGCCCAGTTCATACCGCCCGCCGAGGCGACGCGGCTCTTCCATAGCTGTTCCAGCCCTCTCCGTCGGTCCCCACCGCACCGACGCGAGGTCCGGCGGTGTGCTGTTCGCGACTACGCTACCGGGCACCTCCCGCCCGTTCGGTCCGTGACCGTCACCTGATACCCGACCGGTATCCCGATCTGCGGTGATGACGGACAGAGGTGACCGGGGTCACTCCCTGCTGTCGAGAACGGCCTTCATCACATCCTTGGCGACCGGGGCGGCGAGCCCGCCGCCGGTGATGTCGTCCCGGGCGGTGGCGCCCGAGTCCTCGACGATCACGGCGACGGCGACCGGGGAGCCCTCGTCGGTCTTGGCGTACGAGATGAACCAGGCGTAGGGGCGCTTGCTGTTGTTCGCGCCGTGCTGGGCGGTACCGGTCTTGCCGCCGACCTTCACACCCCCGCCGATCTGGGCGTTCCTGCCGCTGCCGCTGGTGACGACGTTCTCCATCATCTGCTGGACGAGCTGCGCGGTCTCCTGGGAGACGGGACGGCTCATCTCCTCCGGGTCGGTCTTCTCGATCACGTCGAGATCGGGTGACTCCAGCTGGTCGACCATGTACGGCTTCATCAGCTTGCCGTCATTGGCGATGGCGGCGGTGACCATGGCCATCTGGAGCGGCGTGGTCGCGGTGTTGAACTGGCCGATGGCGGAGAGGGAGTTCTCGGAGCGCTCCATGTCCTTGTCGTAGACCGACTCGGCGGCCCGCACCGGCGTCAGCAGCTCGGGGTCGTTGAAGCCGAACTTCTCCGCCGTCTCCAGCATCTTGTCCCGGCCGACATCGTCGGCGAGCTTGGCGAAGACCGAGTTGCAGGAGATCTCCAGCGCCTTCTTCAGGCTGACGTTCTCGCACCCGGAGACGAGGTTCTTCATCGGGGTGCGGGTGTTCGGCAGGATGTACGGCTCGGGGGTGTCCGTCGGCGCGTTGACGTCCTCCACCGCGCCGTGCTCCAGGGCGGCGGCGGCGGTGAGCACCTTGAAGGTCGACCCGGGCGGGTAGATCTCGCGCAGCGCCCGGTTGAGCATGGGCTTGTCCTTGTCCTTGCCCAGCGCGTTCCACGCCTTGGCGTCGGAGTCCGCGTAGCCGGCGAAGGAACCGGGGTCGTAGGACGGTGTGGAGGCCAGCGCGAGGATCTTCCCGGTCTTCGGCTCGATGGCCGCGACGGCGCCCTTCTTCTTGCCGAGCCCCTTCCAGGCGGCCTTCTGGGCGGCGCCGTTCAGCGTGGTGACGACATTGCCGCCCTTCTTCTTGTCACCCGTGAACATCGCCATGGTGCGGTCGAAGAAGAGCTGATCGGAGTTGCCGGAGAGGATGCCGTCCTCCAGCTTCTCCAGCTGGTTGGCGTCGAACGCCTGCGAGGCGTAGCCGGTGACCGGGGCCCACATGGGCCCGTCGGCGTAGGTCCGCTTGTAGACGAAGTCGGAGTCGTCGGTCTTCACGGAGCCGGTGATCCGCTTGCCGTCCACGATGATGTTGCCGCGCTCGCTGGCGTACCGGTCGATCTGGATACGGCGGTTCTTCGGGTTCTCGTTCAGCTCGTCCGCCTCGACGTACTGGAGCCAGTTGGTGCGCACCAGCAGGGCGAGGATCAGCACTCCACAGAAGATCGCGATCCGGCGCAGGGGCTTGTTCACGGTCGGACCACCTGGGTCATCTCGGCGTCGGGGGACGGAGCGGGCGCGGGTGCGGGCCTGCGGGCGGTATCGCTGATACGGATCAGAATGGCGATCAGCGCCCAGTTGGCGATCACCGATGAACCGCCCGCCGCGACGAACGGCATCGTCATACCGGTCAGCGGGATCAGACCCATCACACCGCCGGCGACCACGAAGACCTGGATCGCGAAGGCGCCGGAGAGACCGACGGCGAGCAGCTTGCCGAAGGGGTCGCGGGCGGCGAGCGCGGTGCGCACGCCCCGCTCCACGATGAGGCCGTAGACCATGAGGAAGGCCATCATTCCGGCGAGCCCCAGCTCCTCGCCGACCGTGGAGAGGATGAAGTCGGAGTTGGCGGCGAAGCCGATCAGGTCGGAGTTGCCCTGGCCGAGGCCGGTGCCCAGGGTGCCGCCGGCGCCGAAGGACATCAGCGCCTTGCCGATCTGGTCGCTCTGCGCCCAGGTCTCGTCACCGAAGGGGTTGAGCCAGAACTCCACGCGCTGCTGGACGTGCGGCTCGAAGGTGGCGACGCCGACCGCGCCGGCCGCCGACATCAGCAGACCGAAGACGATCCAGCTGGTGCGCTCGGTCGCGACGTACAGCATGATCACGAAGAGGCCGAAGAAGAGCAGCGAGGTGCCGAGGTCGGTCTCGAACACCAGGATGAGGATCGACATCGCCCAGACCACCAGAATCGGTCCGAGGTCGCGCCCGCGCGGCAGGTACAGACCCATCACCCGGCGGCTGGCGAGCGCGAGGGCGTCCCGCTTCACCATGAGGTAGCCGGAGAAGAAGATCGCGATGATGATCTTGGCGAACTCGCCGGGCTGGAGGTTGACCGGGCCCAGGCTGATCCAGATCTTCGCGCCGTTGCGGGCGGGGAAGAACATCGGGAGGATCAGCAGGACCAGCGCCACCGCCATCGAGATGTAGGTGTAGCGCTGGAGGATGCGGTGGTCCTTGAGGAGCAGCAGCACGGCCACGAAGAGCGCGATGCCGATCGCCGAGTACAGCATCTGCTTGGGCGCGTCGGGCGAGAAGGACCCCCACTGGCGCTGGGCCCGCTCGATCAGCCGCTGCGACTGGTCCAGCCGCCAGATCAGCACCAGCCCGAGGCCGTTGAGCAGCACCGCGAGCGGCAGCAGCAGCGGGTCGGCGTACTTGGCGAACTTCCGCACCACCAGGTGTGCCACGGCGGCGAGCAGGCCGAGCCCCAGTCCGTACCCGAGGACTCCGGTGGGCAGCTTGCCGTCGAGGGCGAGCCCCACATTGATGTACGCGAAGACCGGGACGGCGACCGCGAACGCGAGCATCATCAGCTCGGTGTTGCGGCGGCTCGGTGCTTCGATCGCGCCGATCGTGGTGGTGTTGGTGACAACGCGCATGGTGGAGAAGGCCCCCTACGGCTGATTACTGCTTACCGCAGTTCGAGGCCAGCTTCTGCTCGTCCTCCGAGAGGGTGGGGCCCGGAGTAGGAGAGGGAGAGGCAGCGGTCGGTTTCTTCTTGTCGTCGTTCCGGGCGGTGGGCACCCCGGTGGTGCCGCCCGCCTCGCCCTCGCCGGGCGGTGGCGCGCTCGCCCGGTCGGCGGCGTCGCGGCGCTGCTCCTCCTTCTTGCACGCGGAGGCCTGCGCGGCGAGTTCGCCGATCTTGGTGCGCGCCTTGCCGAGGCTCTTCTGGGTGATCGTGGCCTCCACCTGCTTGCGCTGGTAGGGCGGCAGATACCTCAGCTCGATCTCCGGGTGGTCCCTCTCGACCTTCGAGAGCGAGATCCACGCCAGGTCCTGGCTGATGCCCTGGTAGAGCGCGACGTTCCCGCCCTTGGTGCCGACGTAGTACTGGGTCTGCGTCCAGCGGTAGCCGCCGTACAGACCGCCGCCGACGACCGCGAGGGCGAGGACGGCGATGAGGGATCTCTTCAGCCAGACGCGCCCGGCGCGGGGCTTGACCAGGTCGTCGTCGCCGTAGGCGTCGAAGCTGTTCTCGGACGGCGGTCCGTCGTAGCCGTCGCCACCGCCGGACGGGCCGAAGCCGCCGCCCTGGGGCGGTACGGGACGGCCGAGACCGGCCGCGCGGCCGGCCGGGGTCTGCATGGCGCCGCCGTCGTTCAGCTGGAGCTGGTTCTCGGCGACCGCGCCCACGACGACAGGGGTGTCGCTGAGCTGCCCGGCCAGGGTGTCGTTGGCGTCGGGGTCCAGCACATCGGCGACGATGCAGGTGATGTTGTCCGGGCCGCCGCCGCGCAGGGCGAGCTGGATCAGGTCCTGGATGGTCTCCTGCGGGCCCTGGTAGCTCGCGAGGGTCTCCTCCATCGTCTGGTGGGAGACCACCCCGGAGAGCCCGTCGGAGCAGATCAGATAGCGGTCCCCGGCGCGGACCTCGCGGATGGAGAGATCGGGCTCGACGTGGTCGCCGCTGCCCAGCGCGCGCATCAGCAGCGAGCGCTGCGGATGCGTGGTGGCCTCCTCCTCGGTGATCCGGCCCTCGTCGACCAGCCGCTGCACCCAGGTGTGGTCCTGGGTGATCTGGGTCAGGACGCCGTCCCGCAGCAGATAGGCGCGGGAGTCGCCGACGTGGACCAGGCCGAGGCGCTGTCCGGTCCAGAGCAGGGCGGTGAGCGTGGTGCCCATGCCCTCCAGCTGGGGATCTTCCTCGACCATCAGCCGGAGCTGGTCGTTGGCCCGCTGCACGGCGGTGCCGAGCGAGGTGAGGATGTCCGAGCCCGGCACATCGTCGTCGAGCTGCACGAGGGTCGAGATGACCTCCGAGGAGGCGACCTCGCCCGCCGCCTGGCCGCCCATGCCGTCGGCGATGGCCAGCAGGCGGGGCCCGGCGTAGCCGGAGTCCTCGTTGCCCTCCCGGATCATGCCCTTGTGCGAGCCTGCGGCGAAGCGCAGAGACAGACTCATGCGCACCTCGCCCGTCGGCTCGGGGTACGGCCGGTCTCGTCGAGCCACACTGCCCACCCTCCGGTCGGGAGCCGGTCCCGGTCCGCTTCCGGGACCGCTGTGGCTCGCTCGCTCCGCTCGCTCATTGTCGTACTACTTCCGCAGCTCGATGACGGTCTTGCCGATGCGGATCGGCGCGCCCAGCGGAATCGGTGTCGGTGTGGTGAGCCGGGTCCGGTCGAGATAGGTGCCGTTGGTGGACCCGAGATCCTCGACGATCCACTGGCCGTCACGGTCCGGGTAGATCCTGGCATGCCTGCTGGACGCGTAGTCGTCGTCCAGCACGATCGTGGAGTCGTGCGCCCGGCCCAGGGTGATGGTCTGGCCCTGGAGCGCGACCGTGGTGCCGGTGAGGGTGCCCTCGGACACCACCAGCTTGGTGGGCGCCCCGCGCCGCTGGCGGCTCCCGGACTGTTGCCGCTGCGGTGGTGGCGCCGCGGGTTGGCGCGCCTGCGGGGGACGCGCGTCGGCGTTGCGGCGTGAGCCGCGCTGCGTGACGCGTGTCCCGAACAGATCGCTGCGGATGACCTGAACGGCCACGATGACGAACAGCCACAGAACGGCCAGGAAACCCAGCCGCATGACCGTCAGGGTCAGCTCTGACATTGCCCCCGCTTCACCCTTCGGCTTGCCGGTAAACGATGGTGGTGCTGCCCACGACGATCCGCGAGCCGTCGCGGAGCGTAGCGCGGGTGGTGTGCTGCCCGTCCACCACGATGCCGTTGGTGGACCCGAGATCCTGGATCGTCGAGGGCGTTCCGGTCCGGATCTCACAGTGCCGGCGCGAGACGCCGGGGTCGTCGATCCGCACATCGGCGTCGGTGCTGCGGCCCAGCACCAGCGTCGGGCGGGAGATCTGATGGCGGGTGCCGTTGATCTCGATCCAGCGCCGCGTCTGGGCGCCCGGCAGCGGCCCGGGGCCGCCCGCCGGGCCGCGGTCCGGTACGGCGGTGGGGCCGGGGCGGCCGCCGGGCGGCGGGCCGGGCGGCATCGGGGGCGCGGCGGACGGCGGATAGCCGTACCCGCCGGGTGCCGCTCCCGCCGCCGGGGCGCCCGCGTCGGGGCGCGCGCCGGCCTCGGGGCCGCCGGAGGACTGTGACGTACTCGACGCGAGGGTGCGGCTGCGCACCCGGTACAGACCGGTGTCGAGGTCGTCGGCCTTCTCCAGATGGACCTTGATCGGGCCCATGAAGGTGTAGCGCTGCTGCTTGGCGTAGTCGCGCACCAGGCCGGCCAGCTCGTCGCCGAGCTGCCCGCTGTAGGGGCTGAGGCGCTCGAAGTCCGGGGCGCTCAGCTCCACGATGAAGTCATTGGGGACGACGGTCCGCTCGCGGTTCCAGATCGTCGCGTTGTTGTCGCACTCGCGCTGGAGGGCGCCGGCGATCTCGACGGGCTGGACCTCGGACTTGAACACCTTGGCGAAGGTGCCGTTGACCAGGCCTTCGAGTCGCTGCTCGAAACGCTTCAGGACTCCCATCGGGCACCTCCTCCGTTGCTGCCGTCCTGATACTGCTTACTGATCGTATCCACGCGTCGGGAAATCGGCTGGTTCCCCTTGTCTGCCCCGTTGATGAGTGTCACCTCTCACACGGATCGTAGAGGCGGCCTCATGACAGTGTCCCGCACCCGGGGGACCCCGGTCGGGCGCGGGGGCGGACCGGGCGCGGGCCGCCGTCCCTTCCCGGCCCGTTCCCTGTTCCTTCCCTGTACGGGGCGGTGCGCTCCCCCTGTTCCCGCGTCTGTTCGCCCGCCGGGTCGGGCAAACAAACGGATGTGATTCCACCCTGTGCACCGTGCTAATCTTCTGCATGTCGCCAGGGGGAAGCACCGGTCACGGTGAGCAGCCCGGACGACAGCACCCAATGCGCGGGTGGCGGAATAGGCAGACGCGCTGGATTCAGGTTCCAGTGCCCGAAAGGGCGTGGGGGTTCAACTCCCCCCTCGCGCACAGAGAAACCGTTGAACGGGTTCTCACCAGAGACGAAAGTCCTGGTGAGGGCCCGTTTTTCGTTGATCCGCACGGTCGTGCGCCCCGGTGTCGACGGTGTACGGATGTGACGTAGCTCACGTGGTGTGCGGCGGTGCGCCGGGCGCCTCGGGGTGCGCCCGGCGCGACCGCCGGGGTCAGGGCCGGGTGCCGGAGGCGCCCAGGGCGGTGTCCGGGTCCCGGCCGCCCCAGCCCCCGGGGGTGCGCCACAGGACATGGACGCCGAAGACCTCGCGGACGGTGTCGGCTGACCAGTCCTCGGCGGGCGGTTCGCAGAGGACGAGGTGGAGGCGGACGGCCGGGGCGGGCAGCGTGTGGTTGATCTCCAGGAGGCGGGTCGCCCCCGAGCGGAGGTCCGCGTAGCCGGAGCGGCCGATGCCCAGGACCTCGTAGAGGAACAGACCCTCGCCGGTGACACAGCTGACATCGGCGACCGGTGAGTCACCGGGCTGGAGATCCGCCCACAGCAGGGCCGACTTCAGCGCGTGGCGGACCGCCTCGTGCTTCCTGCACGTGCGGTCCTCGGAGGCCGAGGTCTCCAGCGCGCGCAGGAAGCCCTCCTTCGTCGTGACGGCCGGTGCGGCGGGGGCTTCTTCGGTGGCTGTCATGGGCTCGGGTGCTCTCTGCTCGGGGGCGTTCTCGGCGTCCGGTTCCGGGTCCGGTTCTGTTTTCTGGCCTGTTCTCGGGCCGGCTTCCGGTTCTGGCTCCGGCGCGGGCTCCGGCGTCGGTTCCGGCGCGGGCTCCGGTGTCGGTTCCGGTTCCGGTTCCGGTTGAGGGCCGGGTTCCGGATCGGGTTCCGGATCGGGTTCCGCGGCGGCTGCCGGGCGGGCGCTGAGGGTCTCCCGCGCCCGCGCCAGGGCCTCGGTCCAGCCGGAGGCCGCCAGCTCGTCCCGGAGGCCGCCGGCGTCCAGGCTGCCGTCCTTGAGCGCGCGGTTGGCCCCCGCCACCAGGTCGCGCAGGACGCCCAGGCGCTCCCTGTCCGGGGAGCCGAGCACCCGCCGCACGTCCACCCAGTCCGCCTGGTCCCGGCGGAGCACACGGTTGGCCATGCCCTGGAGCTCGGAGAGCCGGCCGCGGGCGTCCGGCGGAAGGTCCCCTCCGGCACCGGTCAGTTCGTCGAACACGCCGAGCGCCGCCGCGTAGCGCTCCGCCATTCTCGGCGAGATGGGCTGCCGGCCGCGCTGATCGGCGCTGAGGACACTGTGGTTGGTCTCGTTGGCGAAGACCCAGCAGTCCAGCTCCTGGCCCGCGCGCGGGGGCGCGGAGCCGTGCCGGACGGTCAGCACCAGCGGCCGGTCGGTGGAGGGCGTCAGCGCCCTGACCCGGTACCGGCCGCCCGGACCGGGGCCCAGGACCCGTACCCGGATGTCGGTCCCGATCTCGGGCGGCGCCTGTCCCGCCGCTGTGCCCTCCCCGGCCGCCGTGCTCCCGTCCCCCGCTGTGTCCGCTGTGTCCTCTCCGGCCGCCGTGTCCTCTCCGGCCTCGGGCGCCGGCGGTTCCGGGGCGGCCTCGGCGCCCGTGAGGAGCCGGGGGAGCGGGGAGGTGTGCAGCACGGTCAGGCTCTGCGTGCTGCGCGTGAGCGCGATGTAGAGCTGCCGGAGGCCGGTCGGCCCCCGGTCGGCGATACCGGCCGGCTCCAGGACCAGGACATGGTCGTACTCCATCCCCTTGGCCTGCGCGGCGGCCAGCACCGAGACCGATCCGCGCCGGGCCTCCGGGACGCCGTCGCTCCGGTCGAGCCGGTGGCCGATCTCCTCCACCCGGTCCCAGTCGTCGGGGACGATGACGGCGACGGAGCGCGGAGTGTGCCCGTCGTCGGTGCCGACCAGCCGGCTCACCTCGGCGGCGGTGTCGTCGAGCAGGCGCCCGGGCGTCGTCGGCAGGGTCCGCACGGCGCCCTCGCCCGCCTCCCGCACGGCCTGCGGGAAGGGCAGCGCGGGGGCGACCGCCCCGGCGAGGGGCGCGACGAACCCCATGATCTCCGCCGGTACGCGGTAGCCGGTGTTCAGCACGGCGACCCGCCAGTCCCCGTGGTCGGAGAGGATCGTGCCGAGCAGATCCCAGTCGGCCGGGATGTGGGGGCCGGTGGACTGCGCGAGGTCGCCGAGGACCGTCATGGAGCCGCCGGCGGCGCAGCGCCGGCGCAGGGCGCGGGCCTGCATGGGGGTGAGGTCCTGCGCCTCGTCGACGACGATGTGCCCGTACCGCCTGGGGGTCTCCCCGGCGATGAGGAAGCGGAGTTCCTCCAGACAGACCTGGTCGTCGAGGGTCCAGGGGTCGGCGTCGGCGGTGGCGGCCCGGGGGCGGTGCAGGGCCCGCTGCTCCTCCTCGTCGAGTACGCCGTCGGCGCAGGCCCTCAGGAGGTCGGGCGAGTCGTAGAGGCCGCGCAGGGCCTCCCGGGCGCCCGGTGACGGCCAGAGCCGCTCGACGAGCCGCTCGACCCGGCGATTGCGCTCCAGGTCGCGGCGGATCGTGCCGCCCTGGCCCCGGCGCGGGGCGATGGCGGCCAGTTCCCGCAGCAGACGGTCGACGAAGAGGCTGCGGAAGCGCTCGCGGCGCTGCCGGTAGGGGGCGTCGCCGTCGCGGGCCTCCTCCAGGAGGGCCAGGATCTCCGAGCGCGGCACGCGCAGGGTCGTGCTCCCGGCGGTGACGACCACGGTGGGCTCGTCGCCCTCGAAGGCGGGCGCGGTGGTGAGTTCGTCGAGCGCCTCGGGACGGGCCTCGTTCTCGATCCGGCGCCGCAGCACGGCCGCCATGCGCTCGCCGGACTTCACCCGGCGGGCCGCGGCGCTGTCGGTGCCGAGGATCTCCCCGTCCCAGAGGCGGTTGAGCTGCACCGCGTTGACGTCCCGGGTGCCGAGGGTGGGCAGCACCTGGCCGACGTAGTCGAGGAACCGCTGGTGGGGGCCGATGACCAGCATGTCCCGGGCCGTGAAGTGCCCGTTGTCGACGAGCCAGGTCACCCGGTGCAGACCGACCGCGGACTTGCCGGTGCCGGGGCCGCCCTGGACGACGAGGATGTCGGAGGGGGAGCCGGTGACCAGCTCCATCTGGTCGCGCCGGATGGTCTCCACGATGTCCCGCATCCGGCCGCCGCGCGAGCGCCTCAGCTCCTGGAGCAGGAAGTCGTCCGGTTCGGGCGATGCGCGGCGCGCGGGGCGGACGGCGTCGCCGGGGGTACGGGGCGGCTGAGGCTCCCCGCCCGGTACGGCCGGTGGGGCCGCGCGCCCGGCGGCCGTCCCGGCCCCCTCCGCGGCCGGCCGCTGCTCCGGTACGCCGGCGGGGGCGGCCTTCGCGGGAGCCGTGGAGATCTCGTCGAAGTAGCTCTCGACCACCCGGCGGACACAGCGCAGTTGCCGCCGCAGGACCACATCGCCCGGTGCGTCGGGCCGCGCCTCGGCCCACTTCCTCGCCAGCGGGCTGGTCCACAGCAGGACCACCGGATCGTTCGCGGTGTCGCGCACACCCCGCCGTCCGATGTACCAGGGCCGGGGCTCCTCACCGGGTTCGTCCGGCGCGTCGACCCGGGCGAAGACCAGGGCCTCGTCGCCGAGTCCGCCGTAGGCCGCGGCCCGCGCCTCCGCGTCCCTCCGGTTGGCTATGCCGTCCTTGCCGCTGGCCGACGCCGTCGCCGCCTGGGCTCCGCTCATCTCGGCCAGCCGTGAGGTGTAGCAGTCGTACGCGTGGTCCACCGCCCGCTGCTCGGCGGCGAGGACCTCGTCCCGTGTGGTGGCGTTCATCCGCTCCTCCCTGCGGCGCCGACGGACGCCGCTACGGGCCTGCGCCCGTACCCCGCTGAAACAACTATCAGAGAGCGGGCGGTGACGGGCGGTCAGTGCGCCGGTTCGTGGGCCGGCGCTCCCGTGCCGGGCCCGGGGGAGGCCGGGGCGCGACGTTCGTCGTGCCGGGGGAGGACGAAAGTGGGCGGATTCCCGGCCGGACCGCCATCTAGGGTGCCGGACGTGAACATCTCTTCGAGGGTCCTGGCCGGGGTGCGGGCGGGGTGGACCTGGCTGGGGGCGCCCGGACCGCCCCCGCCCGGCGCCGGCGGACACGGGACGCGGTCCGCGCGGCCGGGGGCTTCGGCGGTGCCGGGGCGCGGGGCGGGGGACGAACTGGTGCTCGCGCTCGTACTGGCGCTGCTGGCCGCCGGTACCGAGAAGCTGGCGGGGGCCGACGGAGCGCGTGTCCTGGGTGCCTGCGTCGGCGCCGCGGTGCTCTCGCCGCTGCGGCGCCGGCTCCCGCTGCCGGTGCTGGTCGTCACCGCCGCGCTCGCCGCGGAGGTTGTGGGCCTCTTCGGGCTCCAGCTGGTGGCCGGCTGGTCGGCCGGGCGCCGGATCGCCGGGGTCCGGAGGGTCCTGGCCGCGTTCACCGGCGCGTATCTCGCCTTTCTGGGCGCCACCGCGCTCGCCGGGCCCGGGCCGCTGGTGGCGATGTTCCCGATCCTCACCCTCGCCTTTCTGGCCACCGCGGTGATACCGGGGCTGGCCGGCCGGCACTGGAACCAGCGGCAGACCCTGCTCCGGGCCGTGCAGGACCGCAACGCCCAGCTCCTCTTCGAGCGGGAGCTGGTCGCGGGCCAGGCGCGGCTGCTGGAGCGGCAGCGGATCGCCCAGGACATGCACGACAGCCTCGGCCACCAGCTGGCGCTGATCGCCGTGCACACCGGCGCCCTGGAGGTGGACCCCGAGCTGACCGGGCGGCAGCGGGAGGCGGTCGGGGTGCTCCGGAGCGCCTCGGTGACCGCGATGCACGAGCTGCGCGAGGTCGTCGGAATCCTGCGGGACGGGATCGAGGACGGCGGCGGGAGCGGAGCCGAGGGCCGGCGCGGTGTCCGGGCTGGGGGCGCCGGGAGCACGGGCGCGGATGCGGGCGCGGGGCCGCGCGCGGGCGGGCCGGTTCCGGGCGCGCCCGACGGGCCGGGGCGGGCGCGGCGCGGCACCGCCGGTGTCCAGGGCCTGGTGGAGGCCGCGCGGGCGGCGGGCACCTCGGTGGAGCTGCGCCGCGAGGGGGAGCCCCGCCCGCTCGCGGCGGCGGCCGACCACGCCGCGTACCGGATCGTGCAGGAGGCGCTGACCAATGCCTACAAGCACGCCCCCGGCGCCCCGATCGCGGTGGCGCTGCGCTACGAGCCCGATGCCCTCGTCGCCGAGATCGTCAGCGGCGCCGCGAGCGGGGCCCCCGCCGCCGTCAGCGGCGGGCAGGGGCTCACCGGGCTGCGGGAGCGGGCCCGGCTGGTCGGGGGGATGGTGCACACCGGGCCCGTTCCCGGCGGCGGCTTCCGGGTGGCCGGGGTGCTTCCGTACGGGACGGCGGAGACGGTGCCGGCGGTGGGGACGGTGCCGGCGGTGGGGACGGTGCCGGCGGTGGGGACGGGGCCGGCGGTGGGGACGGGGCCGGCGGTGGGGACGGTGCCGGCGGTGGGGACGGCGCCGGCGGTGGGGACGGCGCCCCCGCTCCCCGGGCCCCCGGTGCGGCCGGACGGCCCCGGGAGCGGGGTGCCCGTCATGGACTGGAGTCCCCCGGGGCCGGCGGCGGGCGCGCCCGGTCCGGAGCGGCGCCGTGCCTTCAGCGCCCTCGGGACCGGCTGTGGGCTGGCGCTGGTGGCCGCGCTGGTGCTGGGCTCCGTCGTCGTCGCGTCGGTGTTCCACATGGACTCCCTGGAGGAGCACATGATCGAGCGGTCCGAGTACGAGCGGACGGAGATCGGGGAGTCCGAGGACGAGGTGCGCGCACGGCTGCCCGCCGGGGACCCGGACGCGGGGGAGCGCTGGGCCGGGCAGGGGCCCGGGGTGCCCGGGGGCGCCGAGTGTCTGACGCTCGGCTCCTGGGAGATGACGGACACCGCCGAGACGGAGCCGGTGTTCCGGTTCTGCTTCCGGGACGGTGAGCTGATCGAGAAGAAGGCGTACCACGTCAGGTCGTGACGCCCCGTGCCGACGAGGACGCTCCGGGCGGGCCGGCCCCGGGACGATGGACCGGACCCGGGGAACGGGCCGGCGGAGGCTCGGGGAGACTGGGCACCGCAGACGGGCGGACGGCAGGGCGGACCGAACGGTCCCGGCCGCCGCCGGACGGACGCGGGGAGTGCGAGGGGTGGAAATGACGGGGGCGCCGATCCGGGTGGTCATCGCCGACGACGAGCCGCTGATCAGGGCGGGTATCCGGCTGATCCTGACCTCGGACCGGGGAATCGAGGTGGTCGCCGAGGCGTCCAACGGGCGCGAGGCGATCGAGCAGGTACGGGCCCACAGCGCCGATGTGGTGCTGCTGGACATCCAGATGCCCGTGATGGACGGGCTCACGGCCCTGGGGGAGCTGCGCCGGGCGGCTCCCGGCACCCGGGTCGTCGTCCTCACCACCTTCGGGGAACGGGACAACGTTCTGCGGGCGCTGGAGTCCGGCGGCGCGGGCTTTCTGCTGAAGGACACCGCGCCCGCGGAGCTGATCGGGGCCGTACGAGCCGCCGCCGCCGGGGACGCCTATCTCTCCCCCGGCGCCACCCGGCACGTCGTCGACCGGCTGGCCTCGGGCCGCGCGGCCTCCCGGAGCGAGCGGGCCCGGGACCTGGTCTCCCGGCTGAGCGCCCGGGAGCGGGAGGTGCTCTCCCTGCTGGGCGAGGGGCTCTCCAACGCGGACGCGGGGAAGCGGCTGCACATGAGCGAGGCGACGGTGAAGACCTATGTCAGCCGGCTCCTGGCGAAGCTGGAGTGCGACAACCGGGTCCAGGCCGCGCTGCTGGCCCGGGACGCGGGTCTGGGCGACTGAGCGCGACGCCCGGCCCGGTGGGCCCCCTCCGGGCCGGCACGGGCGGGCACGGGCGGGCACGGGCGGGCACGGGCGGGCTGTTTCACGTGAAACAGCCCGCCCGGTTCCCCGGCCACCGGGGAGGACGGTTGTTCGAGGCGGCGGTACGGTCGGGGCAAGCGACAGCGACGGGTACGACGCGGGGGAGGCCACACAGCATGAGCGGTGCGGGGACGGAGCGGGACCGGACGGTGCGACAGGGGACGGAGCGCGGCACGGCCGGGCGCGGAGCCCCGGGCGGGGGCGACGGGCGTATTCCGGTGGTGCCCGGCTTCGCCCGGCGCCGGGGTGCCGATGCCGGTGTGTCCCCGAAGCACGAGGGCAGGGAGCTGAGGAGCCGGGTCCCCCGCTCCTCGCACGACTCCCTGGTGCTGGCGGTGAGCCGCCCGGGTGTGGTCGAGGCCGTCGAGGAGTCCAGCCGTGGCCGGGTGCCCGAGCTGACACCGATACGGGTGGGCCGGATGGCCGCGTCACCGTTCGCCTTTCTGCGCGGCTCGGCCGGGCTGATGGCCCATGACCTGGTGGGCACCCCGGTCACAGGGGTGACCGCCCAGCTCTGCGGCGACGCCCACGCCGCCAACTTCGGCCTCTACGGAGATGTCCGGGGCCGGCTCGTCATGGACCTGAATGACTTCGACGAGACCGTCGTCGGCCCCTGGGAGTGGGACGTCAAGCGGCTCGCGACCTCGCTGGTGCTGGCGGGCCGGGCGTCGGGCGCGGACGAGAAGGTCTGCCGGGCGGCGGCCTTCGACGCCATGGGCGCCTACCGCCGCACCATGCGGCTGCTGGCCAAGCTGCCCGCCCTGGACGCCTGGAACGCCATCGCCGACGAGGAACTGGTCTCCCACACCGACGCCCGGGATCTGATCGGAACCCTGGAGCAGGTCTCGGCGAAGGCGCGCAACAACACCAGCGCCCGCTTCGCCGCCAAGGCGACGGAGCTGTTCTCCGACGGCGCGGGCGAGGGACGGCGCTTCGTGGACGCTCCCCCGGTGCTGCGCCGGGTGTCCGACGCGGAGGCCGCGGCCGTCGCCGGCTCCCTGGAGGAGTATCTGACGACGGTCTCCGAGGACCGGCTGCCGCTGCTGGCGCGCTATGAGATCCAGGACGTGGCGTTCCGGGTCGTGGGCACCGGGAGCGTCGGGACCCGGTCGTATGTGGTGCTGCTGCTGGACCACCGGGGAGACGCGCTGGTGCTCCAGGTCAAGGAGGCCCGGCCCTCGGCGCTGCTGCCGTATCTCGCCGCGGCAGGCTTCCCGGAGCAGGAGACGGGCCACGAGGGCCGCAGGGTGGTGTGCGGCCAGAAGAAGATGCAGGTGGTCAGCGACATTCTGCTCGGCTGGACCACGGTCGGCGGGCTGCCGTTCCAGGTGCGGCAGTTCCGCAACCGCAAGGGGAGCGTGGACCCGGCGGCGCTCACCCCGGACCAGCTGGACGACTACGGGCGGATGACCGGGGCCCTGCTGGCGCGGGCCCACGCGCACAGCGCCGACCCCCGGCTGATCTCCGGGTACTGCGGCAAGAGCGAGGAGCTGGACGCGGCCCTGGCCCGTTTCGCGGTGGTCTACGCGGACCGCACGGAAGCCGATCACGCCGAGCTGCTGAAGGCGATCAGGGCCGGCCGTATCCCCGCCGAGCCGGGGGTGTGACCGGGCGGGCCGCTCCGGCCCTTAGGCTGGGCGGGTGACCCAGGACGCGCCCGGCGGGACGGCAGGCCGGAACGACGAAGAGCAGGACGCGCAGCCGCGGCCGGAGGCCCGGCTGGAGCGGGCGGTCCGCGCGGCCGAGCAGGCGCTGATCGAGTTCGAGATCGCTCTGGAGACCTTCCGGGTGGAGGTCGAGAACTTCTCCCGGCTCCACCACCAGAAGCTCGGCCCGATGTACGCGCGGCTGGACGAGCTGGACGCGCGGATCGCCGAGGCGAAGGCCGCCCGCAGCGGCGACCCGGAGGATCTGCGCCTGGCCCGGGACGCCCGGGCCGCGGTGATGCCGATGCCCGGAGTCGATGAGCTGTTCCACGGCTGGATGGACTCCGAGGGGCTGCCCCCGGAGGCCGCGGCGATGCTGGACGGCCGCTCCGTGCGGACGCCCCAGCGGGTGCGGCCCAGCGAGGAGGCGCGCAAGCTCTACCGCGAGCTGGTCCGCCGGGCGCATCCGGATCTGGCCCAGGACGAGACCGAGCGGGCCCGCCGCGACGAGTTCCTGATCCGGGTGAACGCCGTCTACGCGCTCGGTGACGCCGACGCGCTGCGGGAGCTGGCCGAGGAGTGGGCGGCGGGCCCGGTGCCGCCCGAGCACCGGCTGAGCGAGAGCGAGGAGCTCTACGCCCGGCTGGAGTGGCTCTCCCAGCGCAAGGAGCTGCTGACCATGGTGGCCCGGGAGCTGGAGGAGAGCGCGATCGGGGCGATGATGCGGCTGGCCCCCGACGACCCGGACCGGCTGCTGGAGGAGATCGCCGAGCAGCTCCTCGCCCAGGTCTCCGAGCGGGAGAGGGAACTCTCCGGGCTCGTGGAGTAGGTTTCGCAGGGCCGCCCGGACGACACACGGCCGGGCCGCGGGGCGTGGAACCGCCCCGCGGACACCTCCGGCCCGCGTGGTCCGGACACCAGACGAAGGAAGGCATGACCCATGAATTTCGCCCCGCTGCCCTCGGTGGAAGCCGCGGCGGTGCCGGCCGACGGCCTGGTGCTGGATGTCCGGGAGGACGACGAGTGGGCGGCCGGCCATGTCGAGGGCGCGCTGCATGTGCCGATGAGCGGCTTCGTCGCCCGGTTCGGTGAGGTCACCGAGGCGGTGGCGGACGGTCGCCGGGCCCATGTGATGTGCCGGGTGGGCGGGCGGTCCGCCCAGGTCACCCAGTACCTGGTCCAGCAGGGCATCGACGCCGTGAACATCGAGGGCGGCATGATCGCCTGGGACGCCGCCGGGCGTCCGATGGTCACCGACAACGGCACCCCGGCCTCCGTCGCCTGAGGCCGGGGCCCGTCTCGGTTCCGTTCCGTTCCGCCGCCGGCCCCGCCTCCGCTTCCGTGGCTGGCCCGCTCCGGCCGCCGTCGCCCGGCTCAGTCGAGCGGGTGGGCGGCCAGCAGGTCGCCGAGCGCCTCCTCATGGGCCGCGGCCGGGCCCAGGGAGAGCTCCAGCTGCTTCGCCCAGGCGTGGTAGCGGTGCAGCGCGTAGTCGGTGTCGGCGCCGAAGCCGCCGTGCAGATGCTGGGCGGTCTGCACCACCCGGCGCACCCCCTCCGAGGCCCAGATCTTCGCGACGGCGACATCGGCGGCCACCGGCAGCGGCCCGCCGAGCCCGGCGCTCCCCCGTGCCGGGCCCAGCCGCCAGGCGGCCTGCCAGAGGGTCGCCGCCATGGCCCGCAGATCGATATAGCGGTCGGCGGCCTGCACGGCGACGGCCTGGAAGGTCGCGATCGGGAAGCCGAACTGCTCCCGTTTGCCGGTGTACTCGGCGGTCATGGACAGCACGCGCTCGCCCAGCCCCAGCGCGAGGGCACAGGTCCCGGTGGTCAGCAGCAGCCGCAGCCACTCCCAGGCCCCCTCGGCGTCGATCAGCCCGGACGCGTCGATCCGCACGGAGTCGAGGCTCAGCTCGGCGAACCGCTCCCCGCTGGTGGAGATCTGCTCGGCGAGCACCGCGCCGGCGCTGTCCGGGGGGACGAGGGCCAGCACGGCCCGGCCCCCGTCGAGACGGGCGGGCACGGCGATCAGATCCGCCGACTGGGCCCAGGGCACCGCGGTCTGCACCCCGTCCAGCACCCACTGTCCGGTGCCGGTGCCGGTGCCGGTGCCGGTGCCGGTGTCCCGGCGGGCCGTCACGGCCAGTTCGGCCGGGTCGTGGCCGGTGCGCCCGCTGGCCCCGACCGTGAGGACCAGGTCGCCCCGTCCGACCGGGGGCAGCAGCCGGGCGCGGAGCGCGTCCCCGCCGTAGCGGTCGACGGCCAGGGCCACGGCGGCGGTCTCCAGCAGCGGCACCCGCGCCAGCACCTTCGCCGACTCGCGGAGCACCAGACAGAGCGCGAGGGGGTCCAGCCCCGCGCCGCCGTGCTCCTCGGCCAGCACCAGGCTCAGCAGATCGGCTCCGGCGAGCCTGCTCCACAGCGCCCGGTCGAAGTCCTCGGCCACCGCCCCCCGGGTGAGCGCGGGGCTGGGCACCGCATCGGGTGCCACCCCCGCGAAGACCGCCTCCGCCGCCTCGGTGGCGGCCCGCTGTTCCTCGGTGAAGGTGAAGTCCACGATTCAGTCCTCCCGCGCGCCCGCTGGTGCGCCACCGCCCGGAGCCGGAACCTCCCCGGGCTCCGCCGTGGCTGACGGTCCGTCAAGATAGAACAGGTTCCTGAAAATGAACACAGCGGGAGGGGACGGAGCGGGGAGAGAGCGCACGGGGGCCGAGCGCGAGGTGCGGGACGGGCCGCGCGGGGTGCGGGCCGCCGGTGCGGGGGCGGCGGGACAGGGGGCGGCGGGGCGGCGGGCTCAGTGGGCGGCGGCTCAGCGGTCGAAGTCCAGCTCCACCTCCGAGGTCACCGGGTGGGACTGACAGGCCAGCACATACCCCGCCCCGGTCTCCTCCGGCTCCAGCGCGTAGTTGCGGTCCATCCGCACCTCTCCCGAGACCAGAAAGGCCCGGCAGGTGCCGCAGACTCCGCCCTTGCAGGCGTACGGAGCGCCGGAGCGGCTGCGGAGCACCGTCTCCAGCAGCGATTCGCCCTCCCGTACGGGCCAGGTGCCGGAGCGGCCGTCGAGGGTCGCGGTGAGCGCGGCGCCGGCGGGTGCCGCCACCCGGGCGGGGGCGGGCGCCGGGCCGTCGTCCACATGGAAGATCTCCTGGTGGACACGGCCGCGCTCCACACCGAGCCCGCGCAGCGCCCGGTCGGCGCCGGTCACAAGGCCGAACGGCCCGCACAGAAACCAGCCGTCGACCTCCGCCACCGGGAGCAGCCGGGGCAGCAGCCCGGTCAGCCGCTCCCGGTCCAGCCGCCCGGAGGGCAGCCCGGACTGCTGCTCCTCCCGGGAGAGCGCGGTGACCAGCTGGAACCGGTCGGGGAACCGGTCCTTGAGGTCCGCCACCTCGTCCAGGAACATCGTGGACGCCACGGTCCGGTCGCCGCGGATCAGACAGAACCGGGCCTCCGGCTCCCGCGCCAGCGCCGTCGCGGCCATCGAGAGCACCGGGGTGATCCCGCTGCCGCCGACGATCGCCACGAAGTGCCCGGGCCGGGGATCGAGCCGGAAGCGCCCCATCGGGGGCATCACCTCGACGGTGTCCCCGGCCGCCAGCTCCTTGAGGGCATAGGTGGAGAACTCGCCGCCGTCGACCAGCCGGATGCCGACCCGCAGCACGGGGTGCGCGCCGGGCCCGGCGGCCGGGGAGCAGATCGAGTAGGTCCGCCGGACCTCCCCGCCCGCTGTCGCCCGGCGCAGCGCCAGATGCTGGCCGGGGGTGTGGCGGAAGGTGTCGCGCAGCTCGGGCGGCACCGCGAAGGTGACGGCCACCGAGTCGTCCGTGAGCCGTTCGACCTCGCTGACCCGGAGCGGATGGAACATCTACAACTCCTTGAAGTGGTCGAAGGGTTCACGGCAGTCGGTGCAGCGGCGCAGTGCCTTGCAGGCGGTGGAGGAGAACCTGCTCAGCAGCTCGGTCCGGGTGGAGCCGCAGTGCGGGCAGCGCACGGAGAGGGTGAGCGGGACGGGCCCCCCGGCCGGCCGCGACCGCGGCGGGGCTATGCCGGACTCGGCGAGCTTGCGCCGCCCCTCCGCGCTGATGTCCTCCGTCGACCAGGGCGGGGAGAGCACGGTGACGACCGAGACCTCCGGGATGCCGTGGTCGTGGAGCACCCGCTCGATGTCGCTGCTCATGGTCTCGATCGCCGGGCAGCCCGTGTAGGTCGGGGTCAGCTCGACCTCGGCCCTGCCGGGGCCCAGCAGATGGACCGCGCGCAGCACTCCCAGCTCCTCCAGGGTCACCACCGGAAGCTCCGGGTCGGGCACGGCCCCGGCGAGATCGCGCAGCCGTGCCTCCAGCAGGGTGTCGCCCGTGGGGGCGCGGCCGGTCACCACGACGCCCCCGGGTGGCTGCGGTGCAGATGCTGCATCTCCGCGAGCATCCGGCCGAAGGGCTCGGTGTGCACGCCCTGGCGCCCCGCGCCCGCCTTCCAGCCGCCGGAGCGCGGGCCGGTCGGCACGGTCAGGGTCGCGCGCTCCAGCACCGCCGGCACCGACTCCAGCCAGGTCCGCTCCAGCGCCGGCCAGTCCACCTCCACCCCCTCGACGGGCTCGAACATCTCCCCGGTGTACCGCCACAGGGCGTCACAGGCCCGCTGCATCCGCTGATGGCTCTCGGGTGTGCCGTCGCCCAGGCGCAGGGTCCACTGCTCGGCGTGGTCCCGGTGGTAGACGACCTCCTTGACCGCCTTCGCGGCCAGGGGGGCGAAGGGGCCGCCCCCCGCCGCCAGCGCCTCGTACAGCGGGTGCTGGTGGGCGGAGAAGAAGAGCTGCCGGGCGATGGTGTGGGCGAAGTCGCCGTTGGGCTGCTCGACGAGCTGGAGATTGCGGAAGGCGCGCTCCTCGCGGAGGTAGGCCAGCTCGTCCTCGTCCCCCGCGAGGGAGAGCAGGACCCGCGCCTGGCCCAGCAGGTCCAGGGCGATATTGGCGAGCGCCAGCTCCTCCTCCAGCACGGGCGCGTGGCCCGCCCACTGGGCGAGGCGGTGCGAGAGCACCAGCGCGTCGTCGCCGAGGGCGAGGGCCGCGACGGGGGGCGTGGCGGTCACAGGTGCTTCACCCCGTCCGGGATCTCGTAGAAGGTCGGGTGGCGGTAGGGCTTGTCGGCGGCCGGTTCGAAGAAGGGGTCCTTCTCGTCCGGCGAGGAGGCGGTGATCGCCGTGGAGGGCACGACCCAGAGGGAGACGCCCTCGCCGCGCCGGGTGTAGAGGTCACGGGCATTGCGCAGGGCCATCTCCGCGTCCGGCGCGTGGAGACTGCCGGCGTGGGTGTGGGAGAGCCCGCGGCGCGAGCGGACGAAGACCTCCCACAGCGGCCACTCGGTCGAGCCGCTCATGCCGTCGCCTCCGGGGATTCCGGCCGGGCCGCCGCGGGGTCCGGGGCCGTGTGCCTGGCGGCGTGGGCCGCCGCGGCGTCCCGCACCCAGGCGCCCTCCTCGTGGGCCCGGCGGCGCTGCGCGAGCCGCTGCTCATTGCACGGCCCATTGCCCTTGAGGACCTCCTGGAACTCCGTCCAGTCGATCGCGCCGAAGTCATGGCGGCCCCGCTCCTCGTTCCACCGCAGATCGGGGTCGGGGAGGGTCAGGCCCAGCGCCCGGGCCTGGGGGACGCAGATGTCCACGAAGCGCCGGCGCAGCTCGTCATTGGAGTGGCGCTTGATCTTCCATGCCATGGACTGGGCCGAATGGGCCGATGCGTCATCGGGCGGGCCGAACATCATCAGCGACGGCCACCACCAGCGGTCCACCGCGTCCTGGGCCATCGCGTGCTGGGCGGCGGTGCCCCGGGAGAGGGCGAGCAGCAGTTCGAAGCCCTGGCGCTGGTGGAAGGACTCCTCCTTGCAGATCCGGACCATCGCCCGGGCGTAGGGGCCGTAGGAGCAGCGGCAGAGCGGCACCTGGTTGGTGATCGCGGCGCCGTCCACCAGCCAGCCGATCGCTCCGACGTCCGCCCAGGTCAGCGTGGGGTAGTTGAAGATCGAGGAGTACCGCTGGCGGCCGGCGTGGAGCTTGTCGAGCAGCTCCTCCCGGCTGGTGCCCAGGGTTTCGGCGGCGCTGTACAGATACAGGCCGTGACCGGCCTCGTCCTGCACCTTGGCGATGAGGATGGCCTTGCGGCGCAGCGAAGGGGCCCGGGTGATCCAGTTGGCCTCCGGCTGCATGCCGATGATCTCCGAGTGGGCGTGCTGGGCCATCTGCCGGATCAGCGTCGCCCGGTAGGCGTCCGGCATCCAGTCGCGCGGCTCGATGCGCTCGTCGGCGGCGAGCGCGGCATCGAACACCGCCTCGTACCGCTCCGCCGTGTCCACGGTCACTGCCGTCATCCGGACCCCCTACCAACCGATCGTTCGGTTCATCGGCTTCAATGGTCGGTCGCCGCCCCTTAGGGTGTCAACCCTGTGGATAACCGGGTGGGAGCGTCAGGGATCGGGGCGGGATGGGTTCAGCCGAGAACGACGGCGCCGGGCGCGCCCGTGAGCGGGACCCCGGCCCGGGCCCGGCCGGCCCGGCCCGTACCGTGCCGCACCCCCCTGAGCAGCGGAGACCCCAGCGGAGCAGCGCCCCCGCCCCGCCCCCCGGCCCCTCCGTCCCGCCTCCTGACCCCCCGGCTTCCGCCGCCGCCGACCCTGACCCCCCGGCTTCCGCCGCCGACCCCGACCCGCCGGCTCCCGCCCCCGGTCCCCCCGCCGCCGGCATTCTGGCCCTCTCCCCGCCCTACCGGGTCGCCGCTGCCCTCTGCCTCGCCCTGGTCGCCGCGGTCGCCGGTGTCCATCTGGCGATGGTCTTCCTCCATGTGGCCCCCGCCAACACGGTGACCAAGCGGTACGGCGAGACGGTGAACGACTGGATCTACCCCGAGTTCGAGCAGAGCTGGAAGCTCTTCGCCCCCAATCCGCTCCAGCAGAATGTGTCCGTGCAGGTCAAGGCCGAGATCCGAAGGGCGGACGGGGGCCGGGAGACCACCGGCTGGATCAATCTCACCGCCGAGGACGCCCGCGAGGTGCGCGGCAACCCCCTGCCCAGCCATGTCCAGCAGAACCAGCTCCGCCGGGGCTGGGACATCCTCGTCAACTCGCACGACGCCCAGGGCCGCCCCCACGGGCTGCGCGGCCGGCTCTCGGAGGGCTATGTGCGCCGGATCGCGATGCACCGCCTGGACGCGCACGACCTCGGGGGAGCCGTGGAGCGCATCCGGCTCCGGTCCTCGACCCGCACGGTCAAGGCCCCGCCGTGGAGCGAGGAGAAGACCGACACCCGCCCCGTCCACCGGGTGCTGCCGTGGTGGACGGTGACCGGTGACGATCTGCCCCTGGGGGTCCGCAACGACCGGGGGCGGCCGGCCGGGGCGGCGCGATGACCCCCTCCCGGGGCGGCCGGGCCGCCGCCGCCCTCCAGCGGATCACCGCCACGGCCCTCGGCCCGTACCAGAGCGCCGTGGTCCGGATCGGCTTCGCCGGGGTCTGGCTCTGCTTCCTCCTGCGCGAGCTGCCCAACCGCCACGAGCTGTACGGGCCCGAGGGGCCCTGGAGCTGGGAGCTGGGGCGCGAGCTGATCTCCGACAACGACTCCTTCACCGTCCTCATGTGGACGGACGGGAGCCTCTGGTTCGAGATCGTCTACGCGGTCTCGGTGCTCTCCAGCGCCCTGATGATGCTCGGCTGGCGGACCCGCGCCATGTCCGCGCTCTTCATGGTCGGGGTGCTCTCGCTCCAGAACCGCTCGATCTTCATGGGCGACGGCGGCGACAATGTCATCCATCTGATGGCGATCTATCTGGTCGTCACCCGCTGTGCCCAGGTCTGGTCGCTGGACGCCCGGTGCGCGCGGCGCCGGGCGGAGCGGGCGGCGGACGCGCCCCGGGCGGAGTCCGCCGGTCCGCCGCCCGACCGGACCGGACCGGTCCTGTGGTCCGTGCTCGGCTTCCTCCTCGCCACCGGCTCCTTCCTGAACCAGACCGGTCTGTCCGTCCTGCTGCTGCTGTGGGCGCTGTGGATCGCGCAGGGGCTGTGGTGGCTGGTCGACCGGTACGCGCCGGGGAGCCAGCCGCGCGTCCTGCTGGACACCGCCGCGAATCTGCTCCACAACGCCGGCCTGCTGGTGATCATGGCCGAGGTCTGTCTGATCTACGCCACGGCGGGCTGGTACAAGGTCCAGGGTTCGCGCTGGCAGGACGGCACCGCGCTCTACTACCCGCTCAAGCTGGACTACTTCACTCCCTGGCCGGCCCTCTCCGATCTGCTCGCCTCCGGCGGGGTGATGGTGATGGTGCTGACGTACGGCACCGTCATCGTGCAGGTCGCCTTCCCCTTCACCCTCTTCAACAGGCGGGTGAAGAACGTCCTCCTGGTGGTCATGATCGCGGAGCACGCCGCGATCGCCGTGGTGCTGGGCCTCCCCTTCTTCTCGCTGGCGATGATCGCCGCCGACTCCGTCTTCCTCCCGACTTCCTTCCTGGTCCGGCTCGGTGCGGCGGTCGCCCGGGGACGGGACCGGCTCCTCCCCGCCGGTGACCGGGCCCGCGCCCCCGCGCCGTAGCCTGAGGCGATGAGCGAGAACGACGCCGCCGAGGCGGTACGGCAGTGGCGTGCGGCGGCACCCGGCGCGGTGCTGCTCGACGGCTTCCATGCCCTGAAGCACGCACTCCGGTTCAACGCGGAGGTGTCCGGAGCGATCACCAGCGACACGGCGGCACTGCTGGAGCTGGCCGGGGATCTCGCCCCCGATGTGACCGGGCGCATCGCGGAACTGGTCACCGAGGTGCCGCTGGAGACCCTGCGGGAGCTGGTGCCCCGGCTCCACCCCACACGTGTCGCCGCGCTGGCGGTCCGGCCCGGGCGCCGGGCGAACACCGAGACCCTGGCCGCGCTGCCCCGGCGGTCGCCGATCGTCGTCCTGGACAATCCGCGCAACCTCGGGAACGTCGGTGCGGTGGTCCGGCTCGCCGCCGGTTTCGGCGCCACCGGGGTGATCACCACCGGGGACATCGACCCCTGGCACCCCAACGCGGTGCGGGCGGGCGCGGGCCTGCACTACGCCACCGCCGTGGAGCGGCTGCCCTCCGACGGCCTTCCGCCCGGGCCGCTCCATGTCCTGGACCCGGAGGGGGACGACATCCGCTCGGTCCCCGTCCCGGACGGGGCCCTGCTCGTCTTCGGCTCCGAGCGCCACGGCGTCTCCCCGGAGCTGCGGGAGCGGGCCGACCGCCTGCTGTCGCTGCCCATGCGCCCCCAGGTCTCCAGCTACAACCTCGCCACCAGTGTGGCCATGGCGCTCTTCCACTGGGGCGGCCCGGCGGCGGCGCCGGGCCCCTGACCCCCGCCCCCGGCGGGCCTCACGCCTGGCGGCGGACCTCCACCACCCGGAAGCGGTTCGCGACGAACGCGGCATCGCACAGGGCGGCGTTGGCCGCCGGGTTGCCGCCGGAGCCGTGGAAGTCGGAGAACGCGGCCGTCTGATTCACGTACACCCCGCCCGTCAGATTCAGCGAGAGCTGGGCCGACTCGTCGAGACAGACCTCCTCGACCGCCCGCTCCGTCTCCGCCGACGTGGTGTAGGCGCCGACCGTCATCACGCCCTTGTCGCGGATCGTGCGCCGCAGCAGCGCGAGGGCGTCCGCCGTCGAGTCCACGGCGACCGCGAAGGAGACCGGGCCGAAGCACTCCTCCAGATACACCTTCTCGGCCTCCGGCTTGGCGCCGTCCAGCTTCACGATCACCGGGGTGCGGACCACCGCGTCCGGGAAGTCGGGGTGGGCGATCTTCCGTGAGGGGAGTGCCACCTCGCCGAGCTGCGCGGCTCCCTCCAGCCTGCTCCGCACCTCGGGGTTGACCAGCGCGCCCAGCAGCGCGTTGGCCCGGGCGTCGTCGCCGAGGAGGCCGCCGACCGAGGCGGCGAGATCGCCCACCAGCTCGTCGTACGACTTGTGGCCGGTGTCGGTGGCGATGCCCTCGCGGGGGATCAGCAGATTCTGCGGGGTGGTGCACATCTGGCCGCTGTACAGGGAGAGCGAGAAGGCCAGATTGGAGAGCATCCCCTTGTAGTCGTCGGTCGAGTCGATGACGACCGTGTTGACGCCGGCCTTCTCGGTGTGGACCTGGGCCTGGCGGGCGTGGGTCTCCAGCCAGTCGCCGAAGGCGGTGGAGCCGGTGTAGTCGATGATCCTGATCTCGGGGCGGACCGCCAGGGTCTTGGCGATGCCCTCACCGGGCCGCTCGACGGCCAGGGCGACCAGATCGGGGGCGAACCCGGCCTCCGCGAGCACCTCGCGCGCCACCCGCACGGTGAGCGCGAGCGGCAGCACCGCGCGCGGGTGCGGCTTGACCAGCACCGGATTGCCGGTGGCCAGCGAGGCGAAGAGCCCCGGGTAGCCGTTCCACGTGGGGAAGGTGTTGCAGCCGATCACCAGCGCGATGCCCCGGCCCGCCGCGGTGAAGGTCTTCCGCAGCCGGAGCGGATCGCGCTTGCCCTGGGGCTTGGACCAGTCGGCCGCATCCGGGGTGCGGGTCTGCTCCGCGCAGGCGTACGCCACGGCTTCCAGGCCGCGGTCCTGGGCGTGCGGCCCGCCGGCCTGGAAGGCCATCATGAAGGCCTGTCCGCTGGTGTGCATCACCGCGTGGGCGAACTCGTGGGTGCGGGCGCTGATCCGGGCCAGGATCTCCAGACAGACGAGGGCGCGCCGCTCGGGCCCCGCCTCGCGCCAGGCCCCCATGCCCGCGCGCATCGCGGGGAGCAGCACCTCCGGGTCCGGGTGCGGGTACTCGATGTCCAGACCGATGCCGTACGGCGAGGTCTCGCCGCCCGTCCAGCCGTCGGTGCCCGGCTGATCGAGCTCGAAGCGGGTGGAGCGGAGTGCCTCGAAGGCCGCGAGGCCGTCGGCCGGGGCGCTCTCCCCGTACGCCTTCGGGTGCTCGGGGTGGGGGGACCAGTAGGCGCGGGTGCGGATCGCTTCGAGAGCCTGGTCGAGCGTCGGCCGGTGGCGCTCGGTCAGCACGGCCTCGGTGAGCTGCATGGCGGACCAACTCCTCGTCGAGCTGGGCAGGGACGGAGGGACAGAGTTAGAGTAACCGAACGATCGGTTGGGACAAGGGGGCCTGTCAGACCTGTGGAAAACTCATCCGGGAGGATCACTCCCATGAGCGCCGTCGAACAGAGCACCACCACCGGACGGGCCGCCGCCCCGGACCGGAGCGCCGCCGCGGACCGGGGCGGTGCCGTGGACCGGAGCCGTACCGTCGCCGTGGTCGGCACCGGCACCATGGGTCAGGGCATCGCCCAGGTCGCCCTGGTCGCGGGCCATCCCGTGCGGCTCTGCGACGCCGTCCCCGGGCGGGCGGCCCGCGCCGCCGAGGCGATAGGCGCCCGGCTGGAGCGGCTCGTCGCCAAGGGGCGCATGACCGCGGGGGAGCGCGATGCCGCCCGCGCCCGGCTGCGCCCCGCCGCCCTCGCCGAACTCTCCGACGCGGCACTCGTCGTCGAGGCGGTCGTGGAGCGGCTCCCCGCCAAACAGGAGCTGCTGCGGGAGCTGGAGGGGATCGTCGCCGAGGACGCCCTGCTCGCCACCAACACCTCCTCCCTCTCCGTCACCGCCGTCGCGGGCGCCCTGCGGCACCCCGGCCGCCTCGTCGGCATGCACTTCTTCAACCCCGCGCCGCTGCTCCCGCTGGTCGAGATCGTCAGCGGCTCCGCCACCGACGAGAGCGCCGCCGAGAGCGCCCGGGCCACCGCGGAGGCCTGGGGCAAGACCCCGGTGCGCTGCGCCGACCTGCCCGGTTTCATCGTCAATCGCATAGCCCGGCCCTTCTACGCGGAGGCCTTCGCGATCCACGAGGACCGGGCGGCCGACCCCGCGACCATCGACGCGGTGCTGCGCGAGTGCGGCGCCTTCCGGATGGGCCCCTTCGAACTGACCGATCTGATCGGCCAGGACGTCAACGAGGCCGTCACCCACTCCGTCTGGGAGGCCTTCTTCCGGAACGTGAAGTTCACCCCCTCCCTGGCCCAGCGGCGGCTGGTGGAGGCCGGTCTGCTGGGCGTCAAGTCGGGCCGGGGCTGGTACGACCACACCCCCGGCGCCGAACGCCCCGCGCCCCGCACGGCGGAGCCCGCCGACCCTCCCGCGTACGTCGTCGCCCAGGGCGGTCCCGGGCCCGCCGCCGGGCTGCTCGACCTGATCGACGAGTCCGGTGTGCCCCTCCGCAGGGAGCGCGGGGACGACGGCACCCGGCTGGTCCTGCCCGGCGGCGGACATCTGGTGGCGGCCGGCGGACGGAGGCCGGGCGAGTACCGGAACACCGTCTGCTTCGATCTGGCCCTCGACTACCGGACCGCGACCCGGATCGCGCTCGCCGCCTCCCCGGACACCCCCGAGCGCACGCTCCGGGAGGCCATCGGGCTCTTCCAGGCGCTCGGCAAGAAGGTCAGCGTCATCGGCGACGTGCCCGGCATGATCGTGGCGCGCACGGTCGTGATGCTGATCGACCTCGCCGCCGACGCCGTGGCCAAGGGCGTCGCCACGGAGGAGGACATCGACACCGCGATGCGGCTCGGCGTCAACTACCCCGTCGGGCCGCTGGAATGGAACCGCCGGCTCCCCCGGGGGTACGCGCGGGGTGTACTGGGAGAGCTGCACGAACGGATGCCCGGCGGACGGTACGCCCCGGGCCTGGCGCTCCTCCGGCGCTCATCCTCCGGCTCATCCGCCGACGACGCAGAAGGAGCGGACGCATGAGCACCGCCAAGAGGGACACCTACACCCCGGAGACCCTGCTCACCGTCGCCGTGCGCGTCTTCAACGAGCGCGGCTACGACGGCACGTCCATGGAGCACCTCTCCCAGGCGGCCGGGATCTCCAAGTCGTCGATCTACCACCATGTCGCCGGCAAGGAGGAGCTGCTGCGCCGCGCCGTGAGCCGGGCGCTGGACGCGCTCTTCGCGGTCCTGGAGGAGCCCGGCGCACAGCACGGGCGCGCCATCGAGCGGGTCGAGTACGTCACCCGGCGCACCGTGGAGGTGCTGATGACCGAGGTGCCCTATGTGACGCTGCTGCTGCGGGTGCGCGGGAACACCGCCACCGAGCGCTGGGCGCTGGAGCGCCGGCGGGAGTTCGACCAGCGGGTGGCCGATCTGCTCAAGGCCGCCGCCGCCGACGGCGACCTGCGGACCGATGTCGACATACGGCTGGCCACCCGGCTGCTCTTCGGCATGGTGAACTCGCTGGTCGAGTGGTACCGGCCGCACCCGGACGGCGGCCAGGAGAGCGACCCGCTCGCCGAGACGGTCGTACGCCTCGCCTTCGACGGGCTGCGCACGGCGCCGCAGGGCCTCCAGGGCGCCCCCCGGGGTGCCGGGGGCGCCTGAGGGCTCTCTCCGGGCCGAGGGGCTTTCTCCGGGCCCGGCGGGGCCGCTTCCCGGTCCGCCCGGGCTCCCTGGGGCCCGGCGGCCCCGGATCACTGCGGTTCGCTCTCCGGCGGCCCGGCCGGGTCCGGGTGGAGGTCCGTCTCCTCGAAGATCAGCAGGGTGCGGGTCGACAGCACCTCCGGGATGCCCTGTATCCGGGTGAGGACCAGCTCGCGCAGGGTCCGGTTGTCCGGGGTGTGGACCAGCAGCAGCACATCGAAATCACCGCTGACCAGGGCGATGTGGGCGGCGCCCGGGAGCGCCTGCAACTGTTCGCGGACCGTGCGCCAGGAGTTCTGCACGATCTTGAGCGTGATGTAGGCGGACGCGCCCTGACCGGCGCGTTCATGGTTGACCCGGGCACCGAAACCACGGATGACGCCATCGTCGATGAGCCGGTTGATCCGGGCGTACGCGTTGGCCCGCGACACATGGACGCGGTCGGCGACGGAGCGCACGGAGGCCCGGCCCTCGGACTGGAGGATGCGCAGGATGTCGCGGTCTATGGCGTCGAGCGCGCGCGGCGGGGCGGTCCGGTCCGGCTCGGGCCGGTACCCCACGGCGTCCGCCCGGTCCGTTCCCATCTCGCCGAGGTGCCCGTTCTCGGCCATTTGTTCAGGACTCATATCCCCCCGCCTCCCTGCCATGGACAGCCTGTGCCCATCACAGGCTGTGGAGAACCGTTTGTCCACAGGCTGAAGCCGCCTGTAGCCAAAATGCGTCCACGACCGAACAATCGGTAGGTGAGGCGCGCCACATTCCGGCCGCTTCGTCGTCGCCCTCAATGAGGAGGTGCTCGCCGTGAAAGCCGTCGCCCACCGGCTCACGCCGCCCCCGGCGTGGCAGCCCCGCACCGACCCCGCCCCGCTGCTCCCCGACCCCGTACCGTTCCGCGTGCTCGGCACGGAGGCGGCGGCGGCCGTCGAGCCGGAGCTGCTGCTGCGGCTCCACGCCCAGGTGGTGCGCGGTCGCCGGTTCAACACGCAGGCGACCGCCCTGACCAGACAGGGCCGGCTGGCGGTCTATCCGTCGAGCACCGGGCAGGAGGCCGCCGAGGTGGCCGCCGCGCTCGCCCTGGAGCCGCGGGACTGGCTCTTCCCCAGCTACCGCGACACCCTCGCGGCCGTCGCCCGGGGCATGGACCCGGTGCAGGTGCTGACCCTGCTGCGCGGCGACTGGCACACCGGATACGACCCCCGTGAGCACCGCACCGCGCCCCTCTCCACCCCCCTCGCCACCCAGTTGCCGCACGCCGTGGGCCTGGCCCACGCCGCCAGGCTCCAGGGGGACGACGTGGTGGCGCTCGCCATGGTCGGCGACGGCGGCACCAGCGAGGGCGATTTCCACGAAGCGCTGAATTTCGCCGCCGTGTGGCGCGCCCCGGTCGTCTTCCTCGTCCAGAACAACGGCTTCGCGATCTCCGTGCCGCTCGCCAAGCAGACCGCCGCCCCCTCCCTCGCCCACAAGGCCGTGGGGTACGGAATGCCCGGCCGCCTGGTCGACGGGAACGACGCGCCCGCCGTGCTCCAGGTGCTCTCCGAAGCCGTCGCCCGCGCCCGGCGCGGCGGAGGCCCGACCCTCGTCGAGGCCGTGACCTACCGCATCGAGGCGCACACGAACGCCGACGACGCCACCCGCTACCGCGACGAGCCCGAGGTGGAGATCTGGCGCGAGCACGACCCCGTCCGGCTTCTGGAGCGCGAGCTGACCGACCGGGGTCTGCTGGACGACGACCGCAGGCGCTCCGTCGCCGAAGCGGCCGAGTCGATGGCCGCCGACCTGCGCGAACGGATGAACGCGGACCCGGTGCTGGAGCCCATGGACCTCTTCGCCCATGTCTACGCGGAGCGGACCGGTGTCCTGCGGGAGCAGTCGGCGCGGCTGCGGGCCGAGCTGGAAGCGGAGGGGGAGGCCTGATGGGCGCGGCGACGACCCCGGCGCCCGCGGGGGCCAAGCCCGCCACGATGGCGCAGGCGCTCCGGCGCGCCCTGCGCGACGCCATGGCGGACGACCCGGCCGTCCATGTGCTCGGGGAGGACGTCGGCACCCTCGGCGGTGTCTTCCGGGTCACCGACGGGCTCGCCGAGGAGTTCGGCGACCACCGGTGCACGGACACCCCGCTGGCCGAGGCGGGCATCCTCGGCACCGCCGTCGGCATGGCGATGTACGGGCTGCGGCCCGTGGTGGAGATGCAGTTCGACGCCTTCGCCTACCCGTCGTTCGAGCAGCTCTTCAGCCATGTCGCCAAGATGCGCAACCGCACCCGGGGCAGGGTGTCGCTGCCGATCACCGTCCGGGTGCCGTACGGCGGCGGGATCGGCGGGGTCGAGCACCACAGCGACTCGTCCGAGGCGTACTACATGGCGACCCCGGGGCTCCGGGTCGTCACCCCGGCGACCGTGGAGGACGCGTACGGGCTGCTGCGGGCCGCCATCGCCGGGGACGACCCGGTGGTCTTCCTGGAGCCCAAGCGGCTGTACTGGTCGAAGGCGGCCTGGTCGCCCGATGACCCGGCCCCGGTCGAGCCGCTGGGCCGGGCGGTGATCCGCAGGCCCGGGCGCGGTGCCACGCTGATCACCTACGGCCCGTCCCTGCCGGTCTGTCTGGAGGCGGCCGAGGCCGCCGCGGCGGAGGGCTGGGATCTGGAGGTGGTCGATCTGCGCTCGCTCGTCCCCTTCGACGACGACACGGTCTGCGCGTCGGTCCGGCGCACCGGGCGGGCCATCGTCGTCCATGAGTCCACCGGCTTCGGCGGGCCCGGCGGGGAGATCGCCGCGCGGGTGACGGAGCGGTGCTTCCACCACCTGGAGGCGCCCGTGCTGAGGGTCGCCGGTTTCGACATTCCCTATCCGCCGCCCATGCTGGAGCGACACCATCTCCCGGGAGTGGACCGGGTGCTGGATGCGGTGGCGCGGTTGCAGTGGGAGGCGGAGAGCTGAAATGGCACAGGTGCTGGAGTTCAGGCTGCCCGATCTCGGGGAGGGGCTGACCGGGGCGGAGATCGTGCGTTGGCTGGTGGCCGTGGGCGATGTCGTCGCGATCGACCAGCCCGTGGTGGAGGTGGAGACGGCCAAGGCGATGGTGGAGGTGCCCTGCCCGTACGGGGGTGTGGTGACCGCGCGCTTCGGCGAGGAGGGCACCGAACTGCCGGTGGGGGCACCGCTGCTGACGGTGGCCGTGGGCGCCTCGGCCGACGGGTCCGACGGGTCCGACGGGTCCGACGGCCCGGCTCCCGGCGCGACGGCGGGCGCGGGCGCCGGGCCCACCGCCGAGTCACGGCCCACCGCCGGGGCCCGGCCCGCCGGGTCCGCTTCCGACGGCGGCGGGCCGTCCGGGGAGTCCTCGGGGAATGTCCTCGTGGGATACGGAACGGGAGCGCCCGCGGCCAGGCGGCGGCGGATACGGCCCGCCGACGCGGAGCCGCGGGTTCCCGGCCCCGCGGCCGGGCCCGCCGCCCGGCCGGACGAGGACATCGAGCACAGCGGGCCCGTGCCCGTCATCTCCCCGCTGGTGCGGCGGCTGGCCCGGGAGCACGGGCTCGATCTGCGGCAGCTCACGGGGTCCGGACCCGACGGGCTGATCCTGCGCGCGGATGTCGAGTACGCGATGCGCGCGGCCGGTCTGACCGGCCGGCCCGCCCCCACCGGCTCCCCGGCACCCGCGCCCGCCCCGGCCCCCGCCCCGGCCCCCGCGCCCGCGTCCGAGCCCGCCCGGGTGCCCGCGCCGCCCGTCGCGTCCTCACCGCCCGCACCGGTCCGGGGCGGTGAACGGATACCGCTGCGCGGGGTCCGGGGAGCCGTGGCCGACAAGCTGTCCCGCAGCCGGACCGAGATACCGGACGCCACCTGCTGGGTCGACGCGGACGCGACCGAACTTATGGCGGCCCGGGCCGCCATGAACGCCGGGGACGGCCCCAAGGTCGCCCTGATGGCGCTGCTCGCCCGGATCTGCACGGCCGCCCTCGCCCGCCACCCCGAGCTGAACTCCACGGTGGACACGGCGGCCCGGGAGATCGTGCGCCTCCCCGAGGTCCACCTCGGGTTCGCGGCCCAGACCGAGCGGGGGCTCGTCGTCCCCGTGGTGCGCGACGCCCACCGGCGTTCGGCCGAGTCGCTGACGGAGGAGTTCGGCCGGCTCACCGAAGCGGCTCGCCACGGCAGGCTCACCCCCGCCGATCTGACCGGCGGCACCTTCACCCTCAACAACTACGGGGTGTTCGGCGTCGACGGCTCCACCCCGATCATCAACCACCCGGAGGCGGCGATGCTCGGGGTCGGCCGGATCGTCCCCAAGCCCTGGGTCCACCAGGGCGAGCTGGCCGTGCGTCAGGTGGTGCAGCTCTCGCTGACCTTCGACCACCGGGTCTGCGACGGCGGCACGGCGGGCGGGTTCCTGCGCTATGTCGCCGACTGTGTGGAGCGGCCGGCGGTGCTGCTGCGCACCCTGTGAACAACCCTCCACCCGGGCCGGGCAGCCCTGGGCCGTCTCTTCCGGATCTTGCCGGGCTCGATCCGAAGGAGACTCCCCAGGCCCGGTTCCCCCCACGGTCCTGGCGGGCCGCCCGGAGACCCCACGCTGTGGGCGGCCCGCCGGACCACCCACAGCCCGTCCCGACGCCCCGCCCGGGGGGCGGCCCATACTGCGGACATGACCGCGACAGAGCGCACCGCGAACACCGGAACGACCGCGTACGACGTCATCGTGCTCGCCGGAGGGGCCGCGAAGCGGCTGGGCGGGGCGGACAAGCCGGGGTTGAGCGTCGGCGGGCGGTCCCTGCTCGACCGGGTCCTCGGCGCCTGCCGGGACGCCGGGCGCACCGTCGTCGTCGGCGGGCGCAGGCCCACCGCGCGGCCCGTCGTCTGGACCCGGGAGAGTCCGCCGGGCGGCGGCCCGCTCGCCGCGCTGGACGCCGGGACACGGGCGCTCGGGTCCGACTCGTCGACCGTCGTGGTCCTCTCCGCCGATCTGCCCTTCCTCGGGGCCGCGACGGTACGGCGGCTGCTCGGCGCTCTCGCGTCCGGCGGGCGCGAGGCGGTGCTGCTCACCGATGGCGAGGGCCGCGACCAGCCGCTGGTGGCCGCCTACCGGACCGAGCCCCTGCGCCGGGAGATCGCCCTGCTCGCCACCGAACACGGAGGTCTCGCCGGGCTGCCGCTGCGGCTGCTGCCGCCGGAGCTGGACCTGGCCCGGATCGCCGCGGAGTCTTCGGCGTCCTTCGACTGCGACACCTGGGAGGACCTCTCGGCCGCCAGGGCCCGGATCAGGGAGCATGGCCATGTGCTGGATGAATGGATCACCGCGGTCAAGGACGAACTCGGCATCGAGCTGGATGTCGACACCACGCTGCTGCTCGATCTCGCCCGCGACGCCGCGCACGGCGTCGCCCGTCCCGCCGCGCCGCTGACCACCTTCCTGGTGGGGTACGCGGCGGCTGCCGGGAAGGGGCCGGAGGGAGTCGCGGACGCGGCCCGCAAGGCGGCGGCGCTCGCCCGGCGCTGGGCCGAGGAGGCCGAGGGGGCCGGCCCCGGGACCTCCGGGCCGGACGCGGACCCGCCCGCCGGGTCCGGCCGGGGCCCCGATCGGACCGATGCCGGATGACCGGCCGGACCCGCCAGGGCGGGACCCGGGGCGGCCCGGACGCGGACCGGGCGCGCGAGAAGGGCCGCGCCGCCGCCGAGCAGGAGTCGGACGGGGTGGAGGAGGCCCTCGCCCTGGTCAGCCGCCCCCGGACGAACGGCCCCGGCACGGAGCGGGACCCGGGCCGGGCCGCAGGCCGGGACCCGGGCCGGGAGCAGGACCAGGACCGGGACCGGCGGTCCGGCGGAGCCGCCGCGACCGCGTCCCCGGCCTCCACCGCCTCCACCGCTCCCTCCGGGCGGCCCCGGCCGGCCGGCTGGGCCGAGGCCCGGGAGCTGGCCGCGCGGACCGGGCGCGCCACCCCGCCCCGTACCCTCCGGGTGCCGTGGGAACAGGCGCTCGGCCGGGTGCTCGGCGCACCGCTCATCGCCCTCTGCGACCTGCCCTCGTTCGACACCTCCGCGATGGACGGCTGGGCCGTCGCCGGTCCCGGCCCCTGGGCGGTTCACGGCGGTGACGCGGTCCTCGCGGGGCGGGCCGAGCCGCCGGCCCTGGAGGACGGCACGGCGGTACGGATCGCCACCGGTGCGCGCATCCCGCCGGAGGCCACCGCGGTGATCCGCAGCGAGCACGCGCACACCGACGCCGGGCAGCGGCTGCTGCACGCGGAGCGGGCGGTCACCCAGGGCCAGGAGATCCGGCCCCGGGGCCAGGAGTGCCGCTCGGGCGACCGGCTGCTGCCCGCCGGGTCGGTGGTCACCCCGGCGGTGCTGGGGCTCGCCTCCGCCGCGGGCTACGACGAGCTGGAGATCGCCCACCGCCCGAGGGTGGAGGTGCTGATCCTCGGGGACGAGCTGCTCACCGGCGGGCTGCCCCACGACGGGCTGATCCGCGATGCCCTGGGGCCGATGGTGGGGCCCTGGCTGAGCGCGCTGGGCGCCGAGGTCATCGCCACCCGGCGGCTCGGCGACGACGCCCGGGCGCTCCAGCGGGCCATCACCGGCTCCGCCGCCGATCTCCTTCTCACCACGGGCGGCACCGCGTCGGGCCCGGTCGACCATGTCCGTCCGGTGCTGCTGAAGGCGGGCGCGGAGCTGCTGGTGGACTCGGTGGCGGTCCGGCCCGGTCACCCCATGCTGCTGGCCGCCCTCCCGCCCCGGAGCGTCCCGGCGCGGCGGCGCCGGAGCGCCCGGGACACCCCGTGCGACGAGGGCCGTGACGACACCCCGGCGGGCCGCCGGTATCTGGTCGGGCTGCCCGGGAACCCCCTCGCCGCCGTGTCGGGTCTGCTGACCCTGGCCGAGCCCCTGCTGCGCGGGCTGTCCGGGCTCCCCGACCCCCTGCCGTACCGGGTGCCGGTGCGCGGCTCGCTCGCCGGGCACCCCCACGACACCCTGCTGAAGCCCTTCGCCCATGGCGATGAGCAACTGCTGCCCCTGCGCTACAGCGGCCCGGCCATGCTGCGGGGCATCGCCGCCGCCGACGGCCTCGCCGTGGTGCCCCCCGGCGGAGCACGGCCCGGAGACCGGCTGGAGGTGCTGGATCTGCCCTGGATGTCCGGGGTGCCCGCCGGGGCGGCCCCGGGCCGTTTCACGTGAAACAGGCTCAGTAGGTGGGCTCCTCGCGGCTGATGGTGATCAGGCGGTCGCCGAACTGGAGCTGGGCGCATTGCGGATCGGCGTAGTCCAGCATCTGCTTGCGGCGCACCACGGCCACCACCAGATCCGTGCACTCGCGGGGCGAACGCCCCACCTCGTTCTTGGTCACCGAGCGCTCCGCGAGGTTCAGCCCGCTGCCGCGGGTCATCAGATCCTCCAGCGTGTCGGCGACATGCGGGCTCGCCATCGAGACACCGAGCAGCCGTCCCGCCGAGCTGGAGCTGGTGACCACGGTGTCGGCGCCGGACTGCTTCAGCAGCGGTACGTTCTCGTCCTCGCGGACCGCGACGACGATGGAGGCGCGCCGGTTGAGCTGGCGGGCGGTGAGGGTGACCAGGGTGGCGGTGTCGTCCCGCTGCGGAGCGATGATCACCCGGGCCGCCCGCTGGAGCTCCGCCTTGAGGAGGGTCTTCGAGCGGGTGGCGTCACCGAGCACCGACACCAGTCCGTCGGCGCTGGCGGCGTCCACCGCCTTCTGCTGCGGGTCCACCACGACGATCTTGTCCTTGGGCACACCCTGGCCGCGCAGGGTCTCGATGGCGTGCCGGCCCTTGGTGCCGTAGCCGACGACGATCACATGGTCGGACATCCGGGAGCGCCAGCGGTGCACCTGCACCTGCTGGCGGGTGCGCTCGGTGAGGACTTCGAGGGTGGTGCCGACCAGGATGATCAGGAACACCACCCGCAGGGGCGTGATGATCAGGATGTTCGTCAGCCGGGCGCCGTCGCTGACCGGTGCGATATCGCCGTAGCCGGTGGTGGAGAGGGTGACGGTCGTGTAGTAGGCCGCGTCCAGGAAGTCGACCTTGCCGTCGGCGTTGTCGTTGTAGCCGGCCCGGTCGAACCAGACGAGCAGGGTGGTGACGGCCAGGACCAGCATGGCCATGGCGAGGCGCCGCAGCACCTGCTGGAGGGGCGGCACGGTGGCCTGGGTGGGCATCGTGATGGAGCGCCCGGCCTCGGCGTCGTCCCTGGCCTCGCGCGTGGAGCGGTTCCAGAGGGAGCGCAGGATCGAGAACCTTCCTGCCTCTGGCGGCGGTTGCCTCTCGCCCATCTTCGGATGTCCCCTCTGGTCTGTACGGTCTGTCCGCCGACCGGTCCGGCGGTCTGTGTGAGTGACCATGGTCGCCGATCCTCCGCCCGAACGAGGGCCCCGCCTCCGTGTTGGGGGTAGCGTCATTTTTCCGCGCGGGTGGTCGATCGCGCGCGGATTGATCTCGGAGCACCCCTGGAGGTCTCACATGCGTGAGCACACCGTCATCGTCGGCTTCGGCACCAAGGGCCGTTCCGCGATCCAGACACTGACCGCCACGGGTCTGAAGAAGGACCAGATCGTCATCATCGACCCCAGCAGCAAGGTGATCGACGCCGCTGTGGCGGAGGGCTTCACCGGGGTGCTCGGGGACGCGACCCGCAGCGATGTGCTGATCCGGGCCGAGGTCCAGCGTGCCGGAAAGATCATTATCGCGACCCAGCGCGATGACACCGCCGTGCTGGTCGCGCTCACGGCGCGCCAGCTCAACCGGGCGGCGAAGATCGTCGCGGCGGTGCGGGAGGAGGAGAACGCGCCGCTGCTGAAGCAGTCCGGGGCGGACGCGGTGATCACCAGCGCCAGCGCGGCTGGCCGGCTGCTGGGGCTGTCCGTGCTCAGCCCGAGCGCGGGCGCGGTGATGGAGGATCTGATCCAGCAGGGCAGCGGGCTCGATCTGGTGGAGCGGCCGGTCATAAAGTCCGAGGTCGGGCTGAGCGTCCGGGAGACGGACGACCTGGTGGTGAGCGTGCTGCGGGGGCACCGGCTGATCGGCTACGACGACCCGACGGCCAGTCCGCTCCAGCTGACGGACCGGCTGATCACGATCGTCCAGGCGGGCGGTGTCGCCCCGCCCCGCCCCGGGGCACCCGTGGAGTGAACCGCTCCGGGACTCCGGCGGTCTCACCCGCCGGGGGACATGGGCGGGTTCCCGGGCCGGGAGTAGCCTCGCGGCCATGTATGCGATCACGATTCCCGCACCCGGTGGACCCGAGGCGCTCGTCTGGGCCGAGGTTCCCGATCCCGTACCCGGCCAGGGCGAGGTCCTGGTGGATGTCGCGGCGAGCGCCGTCAACCGCGCCGATCTGCTCCAGCGCCAGGGCCTCTACGACCCCCCGCCCGGCGCCTCCCCCCACCCGGGCCTGGAGTGCTCGGGCCGGATCGCCGAACTGGGGCCCGGCGTCTCCGGCTGGGCCGTCGGCGACGAGGTGTGTGCCCTGCTCGCCGGGGGCGGTTACGCGCAGAGGGTGACCGTTCCGGCCGGACAGTTGCTGCCCGTGCCCCGGGGTGTGGATCTGGCCGACGCCGCCGCGCTGCCCGAGGTGGCGTGCACGGTGTGGTCGAACGTTTTCATGATCGCCCACTTGCGGCCGGGCGAGACGGTGCTGATCCACGGCGGCGCGAGCGGTATCGGCACGATGGCCGTCCAGCTCGCCAAGGCCGTCGGCGCCCGGGTCGCCGTCACCGCGGGCGGACCCGGGAAGCTGGCGCGCTGCGCGGAGCTGGGCGCGGACATCCTGATCGACTACCGGGAGCAGGACTTCGTGGAGGAGCTGGGCAGGGCCACGGACGGAGCGGGCGCGGATGTCATCCTCGACATCATCGGCGCGAAGTATCTGGACCGGAATGTGCGGGCCCTCGCGGTCAATGGGCGGCTCGCCGTGATCGGTCTCCAGGGCGGGGCCAAGGGCGAACTGAACCTCGCGGCGCTGGTCGGCAAGCGCGCGGCGGTGACGGCGACCTCGCTGCGGGGCCGTCCGCTCGGCGAGAAGGCCGCGATCGTGGCGGCGGTGCGCGAGCATGTGTGGCCGCTGATCGAGTCCGGCCGGGTGCGCCCGGTGGTGGACCGCCGGATGGAACTGCGGGACGCGGCCGAGGCGCACCGCTATCTGGAGTCCGGCGGGCACATCGGCAAGGTACTGCTGGTCAACGACTGACCGACGGGCCGACTGACCGACGGGCCGGAACGGCCGACGGCCCGGGGCGGCCGGGCAGCCCAACAGCTGCCCGACGCCCCGGGCCGGGGCTCGGTCCCCGGCACCCGGCCCGGCGGCACCGCCCGCCGCTACAGATACGGCCCCGAACGGAGCGCTCCGTGCTGCGGCTGGTCCTCGTCCTCGTGGCCGCTGCCCGGGGGCAGGGCGCGGCGCATCTGCTCCAGCTGGGCGCGGGCCGCCATCTGCTGGGCGAACAGCGCCGTCTGGATGCCGTGGAACAGCCCCTCCAGCCAGCCCACCAACTGGGCCTGCGCGATCCGCAGCTCCGCCTCGGAGGGGATCGCCTCATCGGTGAAGGGCAGCGAGAGCCGCTCCAGCTCCTCGACCAGCTCCGGCGCGAGACCGTCCTCCAGCTCCTTGACCGAGCTGGCGTGGATCTCCTTCAGCCGGACCCGGCTCGCCTCGTCCAGAGGGGCCGCCCGGACCTCCTCCAGCAGCTGCTTGATCATGCTGCCGATGCGCATGACCTTCGCCGGCTGCTCGACCATCTCCGTCACCGGGATCTCGCGCGGCTCGTCGTCCCCGGCACCGCCGCCGAGCGCCATTCCGTCCTGGCCCACGACAAGCACGTGGGGGCTCTCCTGCGAGCGTTCATTCCTCGGCATCTCCATGCGGCCATTCTCTCGCACATGCGCCCCGCGCAGGGCTGTGCCCCCGTACAAGAATGATCATCTTGTGCGGGGGCACAGAACCGTGGAGGGTGGGGCAAAGGCCGTCTACGGGCCGGTCACGCCGCCTCTCGGCGGGCCGCTCACGCCGCCTCTCGGCGGGCCAGCGCGCCGCGCGAGCGCGTCAGCAGGGCCGCCAGCAGCGCCGCACCCACCGGGACCGCGACCAGCAGGGCCGCCAGGGTCGGCCAGGGCAGGACGATCGGCAGGAACGGCTTGTCCGCCAGGGTGGAGTACCCGGCGTCCAGGGCCTCCTCGAAATTCGCCATCTGGTCGCGCTGCTCCGCCAGCCGCAGTCCGACGGCGGGCAGGACGCCCGCGACCGAGCCGAGCACCACTCCCATGGTGGCCACCACCCCGCACTGGAATCCGCTGAGCGTCCTGCGCACCCGGGGCGGGGCGCCGACCGCGGCCAGTGTCTTCAGATCGGCCTCGGCATCGGCCTGCGAGAGACCCGTGGCGATACCCGCCGCACCGATGGTGATCAGTCCGGCGAAGATGGCCAGCGAGAGCATGATGATGTCGTTCTCGCTGACATAGCCCTCCTCGACCCGCACACTGGCGTCGGCGCCGATCCGGTCCAGCTCACCGTCCAGCCGCTGCCGCTCCTCGCTGGTGGGCACCCGGTCGGTCGAGTAGTACGCGCCGTACGGGACGGTTTCGAGACCCGACGCCTTCGCCGCCGCCGGCGGCATGATCAGCGGGACGCCGTACTTCATCGTCCCGAAGGCCATCTTCCGCGCGGGAACCGACACGATCCTGCCGGGCGCTGTCTTCCCCTTCGCCTCGGCCTCCTCGGCCGCCTTGGTGTCGGTGATGATCCGGAGATCGATCTTCCCCTTGGCGTTGACGTACTTCTGGTCGAACGCGAGGGCCTTCCCGGCCTTGAGCGCCTCCCCGGCCGCCGGGTCCGTCACACGGAGGACCTTCAGCAGTTCGGTGTCGGCCACCATCACATCGAGGTAGTGGCCGGTGCCGATGTTGTTCTTGCACCGCCAGTCCTCGCCGAGCTTCCGCTTCTCCGCCGGGCTGAACTTGCTCGCGGGGTCCTCGTCGGGCTTGGCCGGGTCGTAGGCCCAGAGCGGGCACTCATGGGCGGGCGGGGTGATGAGCTCGTACCGCCCGCACTCCATGTTCCGGTTGCCGTAGTCGTCCCACTCCTGGCAGCCGGCGCCGCCGACCGAGAGCTTCTGCAGATCCGCCCGCACATCGACGGGAAGGGTCTTCTGCACGGCGGCCCGCACCGCGGGGACATCCCGCGCGCCGTCCGCCTCGTCGACATTCATCGCGACCGAGCCGTGCGGCATCTGGGGCTGGTACTCCGCCTTGTACCCGGCCTCCGCGCTCGCGGTGTACGTGGCCACGGCGACCGTGCCCGCGACGGCGGCGAGGACAGCGGCCACCGCCGGAGCCGTACGTCCCCGGTTGCGCACCGCGTCCCGCAGCGCCAGCCTCGGGGAGAGCGGCAGGAACCGCCCGATCCGGCCGAACAGGCCCACCAGGACCGGCGTGAGCGCGACGACACCCAGCTCGGCGAGGGCGCTGCCACCACCGACCAGCAGGATCTGATCGGACACCAGCGAGCCGTAGAGCGCGATGGACGCACCCAGCAGCACGGCGATCAGCCCGATCACCGGAAGCACCCGATTGCTCTTGCGGATACCCCTGCGACCGGTCAGCGAGACCAGCACCGGCTGGCGCGAGGCGGTGATCGCGGGGAAGAGCGCCGCCAGCACACCGGTGAGCACGGCCAGCAGCGCGATGGCCAGCAGCTCCAGCGGCCGGATGTCGAAGCTGCCGAAGCGGGCGCCGACGAGGCCCTCCAGGAACGGCCGCAGCGCCAGGGTGAGCAGGACACCCAGGACCGTGCCGATGACAGCCGCGGCCACACCGATCACCAGACCGCCCGCGAGGACGATGGCGCGGATGTGCTTGCGGTCACCGCCGTTGGCGCCGACCAGACCGAGCTGGCGGCGTGAGCGCCGGGCACCCACGGCGAAGGCGGGTCCGGCCAGCAGACAGATCTCCAGCAGGGCCAGGACGACCACGGTGGCCGCCGCCGCGAGCGTCGCGGCCGTCTCGGACCCGCCGACGTTCGCGAAGTTCTGGTAGCCCGACCGCTGATACAGCGGCACCGCGGAGTCCGGCGGCGGATCGAGGTCGACCGCACGGGACTTGACCGTGACGCCCTTGCCGTTGATCTCCTTGACCATGTTCCACGTGAAACCACCCGACAGCCGCGCCAGATAGGTGGTGTCGGACCCGCTGGAGGAGAGTCCGGCCTTCGCGAGGCCCCGGTCCAGCGGCGCGATCAGGGCGCCCGGAAGAGCGTTGACCTGGTCGGTCTTGAGAGCGTCGGGAAGCTCGTACGAGCCGACGATCGTGTACGTCCGGTCCAGGTGGCGGACGGTGAGCTTCGAGCCCACCTTCAGACCGCTGTTCTCCAGGAAGAAGTCGGTGGCCGCGACCTCGTCGGGCTTCTCCGGGAACCGCCCGCCGGTCAGCGGCATCATGCCCTTGACCATCGGGTCCGCCGCCTTCAGCTCACGGATCTCGGTGCTCAGCAGACCGTGCTCGGTACGGAGCTTGGCCCGGCCCGTGGTGTCGGTCAGGGAGGTGGCTCCCGCGGGGACGGCCTTGGAGACATCGGTCCGGCCCGAGGGGTAGGGCTTGTTCGTGTACTCCCCGACCGCGTTGCTGTGCTGGCCGTCCGGGCTCTGGTCGACGGCCACGCCGCCGGTTCCGGCGTCGGATATCCGGGCGTCCGCCCGGCCCATCTCGCGTGCGAGCTTCTGCTCGGTGGACAGCTCCGAGCTGCGGAAGGTCAGATCCGCGGCGCTCACTCCGATGATGGGCAGCGCGATCATCGCGAGGACGAGAAAGCTCCGGCCCTTGGAGCGCCAT
The DNA here is from genome assembly GCF_040296845.1 of Streptomyces sp. NPDC001985. NCBI lineage: Bacteria > Bacillati > Actinomycetota > Actinomycetes > Kitasatosporales > Streptomycetaceae > Streptomyces > Streptomyces sp. NPDC001985. The sequence goes on along the minus strand of NZ_JBEOYB010000026.1, from coordinate 25,937 downwards.
GCGTCACGGCGGGCGATCCGGATCGCCGCCCGCCAGGAGTGGTACCAGGATTTCACAGCTCGGCCGCCTGGCCGGAGAGCAGGGAGTCGGCCTGGCTGCGCACGGTCTGGTCGACCACGGCGCCGTCCCGGAGGAAGACCACCCGGTCCGCCCAGGCGGCGAAGCGGGGCTCATGGGTGACGAGGACGCCGGCCGCCCCCGCGTCACAGCGGGCGCGCAGCAGGGCGAGCACGGCCTCACCGGTCTCGGAGTCCAGGGCGCCGGTCGGTTCGTCGGCGAGGACCAGCCGGCGGTCGCCCACCAGGGCGCGGGCGATGGCGATGCGCTGCTGCTGGCCGCCGGACATCTCATCGGGGAAGCGGTCGGCGAGATGCCCGAGGTCCATCTCCTCCAGCGCGGCGAGCGCCTCGACCCGGGCCTTGCGGGCGGAGACACCGTCCAGCTCGCGCGGCAGGGAGACATTCTCGGCCGCGGTGAGCGCCGGGATGAGGTTGTAGTCCTGGAAGACATAGCCGATGCTGCGGCGGCGCATCGCGGCGAGCGTCTTGCGGCCGCAGGTGGTGATGTCGGTGTCCTCGACGATCACCCTTCCCGATGTGGGCATGTCGAGCCCGCCCGCGATGGTGAGCAGAGTGGACTTGCCGGAGCCGGACGGGCCCATGACGGCGACGAGTTCGCCGGGGAAGACATCCAGATTGATGCCGCGCAGGGCGTGCACCTCGGTGGCTCCACTGCCGTGGACCCGGGCCAGCTGCTGGAGCTGGAGAACCGGCTTCTGTGAGGTTTGGGGCTCTAGTGACTCATGTGACGTGGACGCGGACATGGGAGGGTCCCCCCTTGGACTGATGGAGTGGTCGTTTGAGCCGGGCTTCCGGGGTTGCGGAGCCCTGCGGGCCGGTCTGAGCGAGCCGGGCCGGGCGGTGCGGACGCGAGTGCGGGTGCGGGTGCGCGTGCTGGTGCTGGTGCTGGTGCGGGAAGAGGTGGGAAAGAGGCGTGGGGAAAAGGCGTGGGGAAGAGCGCGGGAAGGCCGTGGGGATGGGGTGCGGCGGAGTGACCGGGTCGCCCGGAACGGGCTCCGGGCACTCGGGACCCGAGGTGATGCGGGTACCCGGACGGGTGTGCGGACGCGCCCGGATGAGGCGCTAGGGCCGGGCGGCTCCGTTCCGGGCGGTGGCGGCGGCCGGGGCCGCCTCGGCGGCACCCGGCGGACCGGGCGTCCCCGGCGGACCGGGCGTCCCCGTCGGGCCGGCGGCCGGCGCGGCCGTCGGACGGTTCGCGGCTCTCCGCCCGGCCGCGCCGGAGAGCCGGATGAGCCGAACCTCGCAGTGGTCGAGCCAGCGCGCCTCGGCCTCCGTCTGGAAGATCAGCTGTTCCAGTACGAGCAGCCAGGCCACGTCGTCCCGCTCCTGCGAGCCCCCGCTCTCGATCGCGGCGAGCGCCTGCGCCTTGAGCCGGGTGTAGTCCTGCATCGCCTTGACGGTGTGGTGGCGCTGGGACTGGATCACATGGCGGATGTCCACACCGGGGGCGCCGACCGCCATGGCGAGCTTGATGGCCAGTTCGTCACGGGGCGGACTGCTCCGGTCCACCGGCGTCTCGAACCAGCTCCGCAGCTCGGCACGGCCGCTGTCGGTGATGGTGTAGAGCGCGTGGCCGGCCTCGTCCTCGCCGCTCTGCGCCACCATGCCGTCGCGCTCCAGCCGGCCCAGGGTCGTATAGACCTGGCCCACGTTGAGCGGCCAGGTGGACCCGGTGCGGGACTCGAATTCCGTGCGGAGCTGCGAGCCGTAGCGCGGGCCGTGCTCCAGGAGGGCCAGAAGGCCGTGACGGATGGACATACTGAGTATGTATACCGGGTATGCCCGAGCGCGCCAACCTCCGCGAGGCGGATCTCGGGGGGTCCGTCGCAAGGAGGACGAGGAGGACCCGGACGGGACTCCTGAGGGACGGGACCCCGGCGCGGCGGTCAGCGCCGCCGCATCCGCACCCCGAGGAAGCCGATTCCGAGCCCCATCAGCGCCATGCCGATGCCCAGCGAGAGAGGCGAGACCTGCTGGTGCGCCATCGGCTCCGGAGCCCTCTCGGAGCGCCGCTGACGTGCGGCGGCGGGGGCGTACGGGCTCAGTGAGCCCGCCGGTGGCTCCCCGGCCTCCTCCCCCGTGTCCTCCCGCGCGTCCCCGTCCGCGCCCTCCCGGTCGTCCTCGTCGGGGATCTCCTCCTCCGCGGGGCCGACGCCTCCGGGACGCCGGGCCCCGGAGGGGGGCACGGCCGGTGAGGGGCCGTCGGCTGAGGCGGAGGGGGCGGTGGAGCCGGACGGGGAATCGGGACGGGACTGTGACATGGACGCGGCGCCGGACGGTGTGTCCGCCGGCGTGGGCGGACCGGAGCCGTGGTCCGGCTCCCCGGGGTCCGGGATCTCGCTCGCCGGGGGCCGACCCGGGCGCGGCCGGCCCTCGCCCGCCGGACGTCCCGCGTAGGAGCCGGCGGCGGTCGGCTCGGCGGGGGGCGCGGGCGGACCTGACTCCTCCGCGCGGGCCTGTGGCGAGGTCAGCAGCAGGAGCGAGACGACCGAGATGGCGCACCGGGTGCGCCGTGTTGGAGCCACCGGGTGACCCCCTCCCGTACCGAGTCCGCCGAATTCCGCCGCATCCGCCGGACGCGCCCGAGGGGCCGGCGTACCGGCGCACCGGACGCACCCCGTCGGATCACGCTGACGGACTCAGCGTCACATGACCCGGCAGATCCGGCATCTCGGGCAGAGGGCAGAGGGCAGCGGGCGGCGGGCAGCGGTGGGAATGGAGGGAGAAACAGAGGAGAGAGGGGGGTCAGCCCGCCCGGCCCGTCGAGATGTACAGCTCGAACTCCTGGTTCTTCGGCACCACGGCCGTCCCCGCCGTGGGGAACTGGCGGACCACGGTGTCCCTGCCCCACCGGGGGTCGTCGACCTCGTGGACCGTCCAGGTCCACCCCGCCGACCGCAGGCACTCCTTCACCGAGAGCACGTCCTTGTAGAGGAGGCCCGGGGCCTGGACCTTCGCCGGGTCCGTGCCGTCCTCCATGGCGTCCGTGCACTTCGTGGTCCGGATCACCCGGCCGCGGTCCGGCGGCAGCGCCTCGCCCTCCTGCGCTCCGGCCGAGCCGTCCGGCCCGGCGGAGCGGCTCGCCGTGCTGCCCGTGCGCGGTGGCTCCTCGTCGCCCGGGGTGTTCCTGTTCTCCAGCACCTGCTGCACCGCGCCGATCGCCATCAGCCCGAGGAGGACCGCGACCACCGTGAGGGTGATCCTCCGCCCCCGGCCCTTCCCGCCCCCGGAACCCGGCGGCGCGGGCGAGATGGTGTACGAGGAGTGCGCGACCGGAGCCATGGGGGCCATGGGCCCCGTGGTCCCGTACCGCGCCTGCTGCCCGTGGGACAGCGGGGGAGCGGTCTGGGTGGAGGGCTGCGGATAGCCGTACTGCGGTGCCGGGGCGTAGGGCCCCGGCTGGTACGGCGTCCCCGCCTGCGGGGACGGGGCCTGAACCGGCTGATGGGGCCGGTGGGGCTGGTGAGGCGGGGCCTGGTGCTGGTCCAGCGGCGGGAAGACCGCGGACCCCACCCCCGCCCCGCTCGCCGGCGGAGCCCCGGAGACGATCACCGGAGCCGCCGTCCGCCCGGCCGCCGCGACCCGCGCGCACTCGTCCCGCATCGCCGCCGCGCTCGGGAAGCGCTCGTTCGGATTCTTCCGCAGGGCCCGTGCCACCAGCGCGTCCATCGCCGGGGTCACCGAACGGTTCACGGAGGAGGGCGGGACCGGCTCCTCCTGCACATGCGCGTAGACGATCGCCAGCGGCGCGTCCGCGTCGAACGGCAGCCGCCCGGTCAGGAGCTGGAAGAGCATCACGCCGACCGAGTACAGATCGGAGCGGGCGTCCACCCCCCGGCCCAGGCCCTGTTCGGGGGAGAGGTACTGCGGAGTGCCGACGACCATGCCGGTCTGGGTCATCGAGCTGACGCCCGACTGCATGGCCCGGGCGATCCCGAAGTCCATGACCTTGACGACCCCGCGCCCGGTGATCATCACATTGCCCGGTTTGATGTCCCGGTGGACCAGCCCCACCTCATGGCTGGTGTCCAGCGCGGCCAGCACGTCGGCCGTCACCCTCAGCGCCTTCTCGGCTGGCATCGCGCCGTACTGCCGCACATCCGCGTGCAGCACCGAACCGAGCGGCTGTCCCTCCACGTACTCCATGACGATGTACGGCATCGGCTCGGAGCCACGGTGGCCCCCGGGGCCGCCGAAGACGACCGAATCCTCACCGGTGTCGAAGACCGAGACGATATTGGGATGCGACAGTTTGGCAACGGCCTGCGCCTCGCGCCGGAACCGCTCGCGGAACGACTGCTCGCGCGCCAGCTCCGTGCGGAGCGTCTTGATGGCGACCTGGCGGTCGAGCGCGGTGTCGTACGCCAGATGCACGGAGGCCATGCCGCCCTCGCCGAGCAGATCCCGGAACTGGTAGCGGCCACCGGCCAGGGACCCGCCCGCGTAGCGGCCCTGCGCGCCGTCCTGGCTCATGACTGTGCATCCCCTCGGCCGCGAAGACCGGTGTCCCGGGCCGGCCGGACCCTGGTGGTCCGCGGTGATCCGTTCTCCCTGTTACCGGGCCAGTGTGCCCGAGGGGTACGGCACGTCAAGCCGGGCACCCGTTCCGTGACCGTACGCACAAGAAGGGTCCGTCAGCGTCACAGGAGTGCCACGAAATGAGCGTGGCCGTGCTCACAGAGGTTTGATGGCCGTCCTTCCCAGGTTGGGCTGTCGTATGAAGGCTGTAGCGTGAGGCCACACGGCACCCGATACACAGATGACGACGGCGAGGACTGATGGCACCCGAACCCGAGGACGGCAGCGGCGGCGTGCCGGATGCGGCGGACTCCTGGGGCGCCGGCGGGCTGGTCGGCGACGGCCGGTACCGCCTGACCCACCGCCTCGGCCGCGGCGGCATGGCCGAGGTCTTCGCGGCGGAGGATGTGCGGCTCGGCCGCACGGTCGCGGTGAAGCTGCTCCGCGCCGATCTCGCCGAGGACCCGGTCTCCAAGGCCCGCTTCACCCGCGAGGCACAGTCCGTCGCCGGGCTCAACCACCATGCGATCGTCGCGGTCTACGACTCCGGCGAGGACGTGGTGAACGGGCAGTCCGTGCCGTACATCGTCATGGAGCTGGTCGAGGGCCGCACCATCCGCGATCTGCTGATCAACGCGGACGCGCCGCCGCCCGAGCAGGCGCTGATCATCGTCTCCGGGGTGCTGGAGGCGCTGGCCTACTCGCACCAGCACGGCATCGTGCACCGGGACATCAAGCCGGCGAATGTCATCATCACGCACTCCGGCGCGGTCAAGGTCATGGACTTCGGCATCGCGCGCGCCCTGCACGGCGCGTCCACGACGATGACCCAGACCGGCATGGTCATGGGTACGCCGCAGTACCTCTCCCCCGAGCAGGCGCTCGGCAAGGCCGTCGACCACCGCTCCGATCTCTACGCCACCGGCTGTCTGCTGTACGAACTGCTGGCGCTGCGGCCCCCGTTCACGGGCGAGACGCCGCTGTCGGTGGTCTATCAGCATGTCCAGGACATTCCGCAGCCGCCGTCGCAGACCTCCGACGTGGTGCCGCCGGAGCTGGACGGCCTGGTGATGCGCTCGCTGGAGAAGGACCCGGACGACCGCTTCCAGAGCGCGGAGGAGATGCGCGGTCTGGTGCAGTACGGGCTCCAGATGCTCCAGCAGCAGGGCAGCCACAACGGCAGCTGGAACACGGGCTTCTTCCAGGCGCCCGGCGGCGCGGCCACCGCGGCGCTGGGGGCGGCCGGGGCGACCACCGTGCACCCGGTGCACGGGGACACCGCGCAGGGTCCGATACTGCCGCCGATGAACCCGGACGACGGAGGGTATGACGGCGGTCGCCGGGGCGGGGGCGGCGGCCGGGGGCGCGGGAAGGTGTGGCTGGTGGCCGCGCTGGCCGTGGTGGCGGTCATCGCCGGGGTGGCGTTCGCGCTGAACAACATGGGCACGAAGACGGAGACGCCGCCGAAGGACGACCCGAAGGTCTCGTCGACGCCGTCGGAGTCGAAGTCCTCGCCGCCGCCGTCGAAGTCGCCGGAGCCGCCGCGGCAGGAGACCGGGTCGGTGCCGACGCAGAGCACGCAGAAGCAGTGGTCGCCTCCGGCGGGCAAGACGGATCGGCCGACGCGGCCGTCGTACAACCCGTCGCCCACGCAGTCGCAGACGGAGTCGAGCCCGCCGGTGGAGCAGTCTCCGACGACGCCGGCCTCGGAGACGCCCGGGACGGACCCGGGGACGGACCCGGGCACGGACCCCGGTACTGACCCGGGCACGGACCCCGGGACCGATCCCGGGACGGACCCGGGGACGGACACGGGCGGACCGGGTGAGGGTGGGGACACTCCCTGACCCGGGCCCGCAGGTGCGGGTTTCCTGTGGGCCGGGGGCTGGTCCCTGGCCTGGGCCCGTAGCGTGACGGGGTCCTGTGGTGCAGGGTCCGTCCTCAATCGCCGGACGGGCTGGGATTGGCTGGGGTTTGTCCTTGAGTGGCGGGCGGGCTGGGGTTGCCTGGGGTTCGTTCTTGAGTGGCGGGCGGGCCGGGTTTCGGGGGGCGGGCTCTCCTGGGGGGCAGGAGGGGTTCTTGAGGCGGGCCGGCTACGCCGTGAAAGCCTCGCGGACCGCCTCGTACTCCCTCGTCCACCACACCGCCAGGGCCGACACCGCGGCGAACTGCGGGTCGGCCCTGCGATCGTGGAGCTGGTAGCGCCAGCGCAGTATCCAGAAGTCGTTCAGCCGCTCCCACCACACCCGGTGCACCGCCGCCGCCAGTTCCGCCGCGTCCGCGCCGGCCGCGCGGCGGTAGGCGCGGGCGTAGGCCCGCACCTTGGGCAGTTCGAGCTGGCCGGCCGGCTGGACGAAGAAGATGGCCGCCGCCCGCACCGCCTCCTCCGCGCGCGGCTGCACCCCTAACCGGTCCCAGTCGACGATCGCGGCGGGCTCCCCGCCCCGGTAGAGCAGGTTCAGCGGGTGGAAGTCGCCGTGCACCCAGCCGCCCGCCGACGCCGGGGGCGGTCTGCGGTGGGCATGGCGCTCCAGCAGCGCCCTGCGCTCCTGGAGGCGGTGTTCGGCGAGGGTGTCGAAGGGATCGCGGGGCCCGGCCGCCCTGGCCAGCCCCAGCAGTTCGTCGATGAGCGCGAAGGTCTCCCCGGGGTCGGCGCTCTCGTGCTCCCGGTGGTCGTGTGCCGTGCGCCGCATCACCCGCTCCAGCGCCGTGTGGACGAGCCCGAGGAGCGAGCCGAGGCGGCGGGACTGGAGCGTGGAGAGATGCGCCCCGTCGCGGTGGCGGCCGTCGATCCAGGGGTGCAGGGCATAGCAGCGGCCCCCGATCACCGCGACCGTGTCGCCGTGCGCGTCCGCGAGGGGCGGGGCGACGGGCACCCCGAGCGCCTGGAGGCGCAGGGTGGCACGGTGCTGGCGGGCGATGGACTCGTGGTCGTCGTCGAGATGGTGCTTGAGGAAGTACGCCCCGCGGGTCGTGGCGATGCGGTAGCCGCGATTGAGGAGCCCCTCGGTGACCCGCTCACAGGAGAGCGGTTCGCCCGGGTCCTCGTAGCGGCGCAGCAGCGCAGCGACCGGCGGCGCGATGACAGATGAGCGCGGCACTCACCAAATGGTAGATCACTCAGCGTGTTGGTTTGGCTGCTCTGAGAGATAGTCCAGGGTATGCAGGGTGACGAACTGGGGTTCGATACGCATATAGACCGGTTCGAACCGCTCCCCGTCCGCGTGGAGCGGCTCCTCGCCGAAGAGCCGGAGGTCGTCCTCGGTCGGCCGCGCCATCTCCGCCGTACCCGTGAACTGCACGGACCACATGGCCTTGCCGCCGGAGTGGAAGTTGTCCGCGCCGTAGGCGACGACCGCGCCGTTGCACGCCCGGTGGTAGCCGAAGCCCCGGTGTATGCGGAGCATCACCCCGCAGTCGCGGACGATGTGCCGGGCCGGGGCGACGAAGGGCATGGCCCGCATGCTCGTCGCCAGCCTGCCGTACGAGACCCGGTTGAGCAGCTCCATGGCCCGGCGCTCGTCGGAGCCCTCGGGGAGGGAGGGGGGAGGAGGAGTCGCCGCGGGCGGTGCGGACGGGGCGGCCGGGAGCGGTGCGGCTGCCGGGAGCGGTGCGGCGCGGAGTTCCTCGGTGGGCATGGGCTCCACTCTGGGCGAACGGCCCGCCCCGGCGGAAGGGGCCCCCGCCCCCCGGCGTTCGGGACGTAAGTCCCGCCGCGCCCCCTCATGGGGACCCGGGCCGGGCCGGGGCGCGCTCAGTGGTGCTGACGCTCCGCCTGCATCCGCGCCACGAAGGCCGCCGCCTGCGAGCGCCGCTCCATCCCCAGCTTCGACAGCAGGCTGGAGACATAGTTCTTGATGGTCTTCTCCGCGAGGTGCAGCCGCTCCCCGATCACCCGGTTGGTCAGCCCCTCGCCGATCAGATGCAGGATCTTGCGCTCCTGCTCGGTCAGCCCGGCCAGCTTGTCGTCGCCCTTCGGGCTGTTGCCGTCGCGCAGCCGCTCCAGCACCCGCGCGGTCGCCACCGGATCGAGCAGTGATTTCCCGGCCGCGACCTCGCGCACCGCCGTGAGCAGCTCATTGCCGCGGATCGCCTTCAGCACATACCCGGAGGCCCCGGCCATGATCGCGTCGAAAAGGGCCTCGTCGTCGGCGAATGAGGTCAGCATCAGGCATTTGATGCTCTCGTCCCGGGAACGGATCTCGCGGCAGACCTCCACACCGCTGCCGTCCGGCAGCCGCACGTCCAGGACGGCGACATCCGGACGGGTCGCCGGGATTCGCACCATGGCGTCCTCGGCCGTGCCCGCCTCGCCGACGACCTCGATATCGTCCTCGACGGAGAGCAGCTCATGAACGCCGCGGCGGACGACCTCATGGTCATCCAGCAGGAATACAGTGATTTTTCCTTCTTCGCGCACGAATGCAGTCTCACACACCGGCTCTTCCCGTGCGCCGGGTGGCCGGGATAACGTGCCCGTGTCCTCGGCGGCCCGCAAGGCCGTGACCAGCACTGTGACCAGTGGATGTTCCCCTATTTCTCGATTTACTTGGAAATCCAAGCAAAATCGCAGGTCAAAAGGGGTTTCGCAGTAATGCGTCGCACTGGGTAACGTGCTTTTTGACAGGGTCTCGTCGGGGGCACCTGTCACGCCTGTTCCGGGCCGGCGCACCCACCCCGTGCGCGGGTACGGACACGGGCGAGCCTCCCCCTGTCATCGGCAGGGGCGACCCCAGGCTCCCGGCAACCCCGGGAGACCGGACAGACGGAGGAGCACGCACGTGACCGTGGAGAGCACTGCCCCGCGCAAGCCGCGACGCGGCGGCAGGCGCGTGAGCGCCGCGAAGAAGCCACAGCCTTCCGAGCACCAGCTCGTGCAGCTGCTGTCGCCCGAGGGCGAGCGCATCGAGCACCCCGACCACCAGATCGAGCTGACCGCCGAAGAGCTGCGCGGGCTGTACCGGGACATGGTCCTGACCCGCCGCTTCGACGCGGAGGCGACCGCTCTCCAGCGCCAGGGCGAACTGGGCCTGTGGGCCTCGCTGCTCGGCCAGGAGGCGGCCCAGATCGGCTCCGCCCGCGCGCTGCGCGACGACGACTACGTCTTTCCCACCTACCGCGAGCACGGCGTCGCCTGGTGCCGCGGGGTCGACCCCACCAAGCTGCTGGGCATGTTCCGGGGCGTGAACCACGGCGGCTGGGACCCCTCGGCCAACAACTTCCACCTCTACACGATCGTCATCGGCTCCCAGACCCTGCACGCCACCGGCTACGCCATGGGCGTCGCCAAGGACGGCGCCGACTCGGCCGTCATCGCCTACTTCGGCGACGGCGCCTCCAGCCAGGGCGATGTGGCGGAGTCCTTCACCTTCTCCGCCGTCTACAACGCCCCGGTCGTCTTCTTCTGCCAGAACAACCAGTGGGCGATCTCGGAGCCGACGGAGCGCCAGACCCGGGTGCCGCTGTACCAGCGCGCGCAGGGGTACGGGTTCCCGGGCGTGCGGGTGGACGGCAATGACGTACTGGCGTGTCTGGCGGTGACCCGCTGGGCGCTGGAGCGGGCGCGGCGGGGCGAGGGGCCCACGCTGGTGGAGGCGTTCACCTACCGGATGGGCGCGCACACCACCTCCGACGACCCCACCAAGTACCGCCACGACGACGAGCGGGCGGCCTGGGAGGCGAGGGACCCGATTCTGCGGCTGCGCACTCTGCTGGTGAACGAGGGGCACGCCGGCGAGGAGTGGTTCGCGGCGCTGGAGCAGGAGAGCGATGTGCTCGCGCGGCGGGTGCGGGAGTCGGTGCGGGCGATGCCCGACCCGGACCCGGTGGCGATGTTCGATCACATCTACGCGGACGGGCACGCGCTGGTGGACGAGGAGCGGGCGCAGTTCGCCGCGTACCAGGCGTCGTTCGCCGAGGAAGGCATCTGAATCATGGCGGCTGTGAAACTTCCTCTCGCGAAGGCGCTCAACGAGTCGCTGCGCAGGGCGCTGGAGTCCGATCCCAAGGTGCTGGTCATGGGTGAGGACGTCGGGAAGCTCGGCGGAGTGTTCCGGGTCACCGACGGCCTCCAGAAGGACTTCGGCGAGGAGCGGGTGATCGACACCCCGCTCGCGGAGTCGGGGATCATCGGCACCGCGATCGGGCTGGCGCTGCGGGGTTACCGGCCGGTGGCGGAGATCCAGTTCGACGGGTTCGTCTTCCCGGCGTACGACCAGATCGTCACCCAGCTGGCGAAGATGCACGCCCGCTCCCTGGGCAGGATCAAACTCCCGGTGGTGATCCGTATCCCCTACGGCGGGGGCATCGGCGCGGTGGAGCACCACAGTGAGTCGCCGGAGGCGCTGTTCGCGCATGTGGCGGGGTTGAAGGTGATCTCGCCGTCCAACTCGTCGGACGCCTACTGGATGCTCCAGCAGGCCATCGAGTGCGACGACCCGGTGATCTTCTTCGAGCCCAAGCGGCGCTACTGGGACAAGGGCGAGGTCGACCCGGAGGCGATTCCGGGCCCCCTGCACGCGGCCCGGGTGGTGCGGCAGGGTGCGGATGTGACGCTGGCGGCGTACGGGCCGATGGTGAAGGTCTGCCAGGAGGCGGCGACGGCGGCCGCCGAGGAGGGCACCTCGGTGGAGGTGCTGGACCTGCGGTCGATGTCGCCGATCGACTTCGACGCGGTGCAGGCGTCGGTGGAGAGGACGGGCCGGCTGGTGGTGGTCCACGAGGCGCCGGTGTTCTACGGGTCGGGCGCGGAGATCGCCGCCCGGATCACCGAGCGGTGTTTCTACCATCTGGAGGCCCCGGTGCTGCGGGTCGGCGGGTTCCACGCGCCGTATCCGCCGGCGCGGCTGGAGGAGGAGTACCTGCCGGGTCTGGACCGGGTGCTCGACGCTGTCGACCGCGTGCTGGCGTACTGAGGAGAGCTGCTGTGATCCGTGAGTTCAAGATGCCCGACGTGGGCGAGGGGCTGACCGAGGCCGAGATCCTCAAGTGGTACGTGCAGCCGGGTGACACGGTCACCGACGGTCAGGTGGTCTGCGAGGTCGAGACCGCCAAGGCCGCGGTCGAACTCCCGATCCCCTACGACGGGGTGGTCCATGAGCTGAACCACGCGGAGGGGACCACGGTCGACGTCGGCCAGGTCATCATCCGCGTCGACACCGCGGGCGGCACCACCCCGGAATCGGCCCCGGAGGCCGGGGCCGAGGCCGGAACCGGAACCGGAACCGGGACCGGCACGACGGAGGAGGAGGCGCCCAAGGGCCGTACGCCGGTACTCGTCGGCTACGGCGTCGCCGAGACCTCCGGCAAGCGCCGCCCCCGCAAGGCGGCCGCACAGACCTCTCCGCCGCGGTCCGCCGCCCGGGCACCCCGGACGGCCCAGGAGGCGCCACAGAGGCCCCAGGAGCCCCAGGAGACGCCTCAGCCGCCCGCGCAGCCCTCTGCGGGGAGGCTCCCCGGCCAGGCGACCACCGCGGAGCCCCGCACCGGCGGGGTGAACGGCCATGGCTCCCCCGCTCCGGCCGCCCCCGGCTCCCGGCCGCTGGCCAAGCCCCCGGTGCGCAAGCTCGCCAAGGACCTCGGGGTCGATCTGGCGGACATCACCCCCACCGGGCCCGACGGGATCATCACCCGCGAGGACGTCCACGCGGCCGTGGCCCCGGCCCCCGGGCCCGCGACCGCCGCCGAGCCGGCCAAAACGGCCGAGCCGGCTGAAACGGCTGAAACGGCCGGACCGGCGGTCACGGAAGGAGCGCGGGAGACGCGTGTCCCCGTGAAGGGGGTCCGGAAGGCGACCGCCGCCGCGATGACCGCCAGCGCCTTCACCGCGCCGCACGTCACGGAGTTCATCACCGTCGACGTGACCCGCACGATGAAGCTCGTCGAGGAGCTGAAGCGGGACCGGGACCTGGCCGGGCTGCGGGTCAGTCCGCTGCTGCTGATCTGCCGCGCGCTGCTGGTCGCGATCCGCCGCAACCCCGGCGCCAACGCCTCCTGGGACGAGGAGAACCAGGAGATCGTCCAGAAGCACTATGTGAATCTGGGCATCGCCGCCGCCACGCCGCGCGGGCTGATCGTGCCGAACATCAAGGACGCGCACGCCATGACCCTGCCGGAACTCGCCGCGGCCCTGGGCGAGCTGGTCGCCACCGCCCGCGAGGGCAGGACCACCCCGGCCGCGATGCGCGGCGGCACCGTCACCGTCACCAACGTCGGCGTCTTCGGCGTCGACACCGGCACCCCCATCCTCAACCCCGGCGAGGCCGCCATCCTCGCCGTCGGCGCCATCCGCCTCCAGCCCTGGGTCCACAAGGGCAAGGTGAAGCCGCGCCAGGTCACCACCCTCGGACTCTCCTTCGACCACCGGCTCGTCGACGGCGAACTCGGCTCCCGCCTCCTCGCCGACACCGCCGCCGTCCTGGAGAACCCGAGGAGACTCATCACCTGGGGGTAGCGGCCCCGGATACGGCCGAGGGCCCGTGACACGGCACAGTGTCACGGGCCCTCGGCCTTCTTCCCGTTCCGCGCGGGGCGGTCAGTCCCGCTGGGCGCCGGCCGGGAGCGAGCGCAGCTTCATCGACTTGGCGGTCTTGCTGCCGAAGCCGTGGTCCAGCATCTTGCCGGCGTCCTTGAAGCGGTCCTTGCCGTTGAGGACGACCCCGACGTACGTCGTGGTGCCCCGGGTGGCCGCGAAGACCAGGCAGGGCCCGGCCTTGCTGCCCGTACCGGTCTTCATGCCGACGGCGCCCTTGTAGGAGCCGAGCAGCTTGTTGGTGTTGTACCAGGTGTACGTGCGCTTCTTGCCGGCCGTGCCGGTGGGGGCCGTGGTCTTGTAGGACTGGGCCTTCACCACATCGCGGAACGTCTTGTTCCCGAAGGCGTGCCGGGCGAGCTTGGTGAGATCGGACGGGGTGGTGTAGTTCTTCCCGCCCGCCGAGATGCCGTCGAACGAGTCGAACCGGGTGTTCTTCAGCTTCAGCGACTCGGCCTTCTTGTTCATCATGCCGATGAACGACTTGGTGCGCGCCGCCGTGGTGGAGCCCTTGCCGAAGGTGTCGGCCAGGGCGTACGCGGCGTCGCAGCCCGAGGGCAGCATCAGCGCGGAGAGCAGCTGACGGACGGTGACCTTGTCGCCGGTCTTCAGATCGGCGGTGCTGGCACCCTGCTTGGTGACGTAGTCGCGGTACGCCTGCTTGATCGTCACCTTGCGGTTGAGGTCGACGCCCTTGGTGGTCAGGACGGTGATCGCGGTCGCGACCTTGGTGGTGCTCGCCATCTCGCGCCGGGTGTTCTCACCCTTGGCGAAGAGGGCCTTGCCGGTCTTCTGGTCCATCAGATAGCCGCCCGAGCCGCTGATCGACGGCTTGGGTTTCGCTGCGGCCTGGGCGGGCGCGGCGAGCGGCGAGGCGGTGAGCAGCAGGCCGCCGGACAGAACAACCGTGGCGGCTCGGCGAACGCTCGTGTTGCTGAGTATCAAAGGAAACGCTCCGGAGTTGGCACGTGCGTCGTCAAAGGTCTTCGTCGATGAGGGCCCTTGACGAGAGAAGGGCCCCATCATGAGACGCCGTGGCGCGCCAAAAGGATGCGACTCCGTGGCACATGTCTCATTCGGATGAACCAGCTCCGGTTCATCCCCCTTCGGGGGCGGCCGTCCTGCATGGTGGACAGGGCCCTGTGGATGCACCCTTGTTGTATCTAAGCTGTGTGCATGCCCGTCGCAGCCCCCGCAGCCGAACGCGTCTACGCCCATGTCAAGCAGGCGGTTCTCGACCGCCGCTACGAGGGCGGCACCCTGCTCACCGAAGGCGAACTCGCCGACGCGGTGGGCGTCTCCCGCACCCCGGTGCGCGAGGCGCTGCTCAAACTGGAGGTCGAGGGGCTGATCAAGCTCTACCCCAAGAAGGGCGCGCTGGTCCTCGCCGTCTCCGCGCAGGAGATCGCCGATGTCGTGGAGACCCGTCTGCTGGTGGAGGAGCACGCGGCCCGCAAGGCCGTCCCCGCCCCGCCCCGGCTGCTCGCCCGGCTCGAAGAGCTGCTGGAGCAGCAGAAGCGGCAGGGCGAGGCCGGGGATCTGGCCGCCGTCGCCGTCACGGACCGGCTCTTCCACGCCGAGATCGTGCGCAGCGGGGGCAATGAGATCCTCTCCCGCCTCTACGACCAGCTCCGGGACCGGCAGCTGCGGATGGGGGTGGCCGTGATGCACGCCCACCCCGACCGCATCACCAAGAACGTCGTCGAGCACAGCGAGATCCTGGAGGCCCTGCGCGCCGGGGACCCGGAGAGAGCCGCGGCCCTGGTGCACCGGCACGTCGGCTGGTTCAGCACCCTGGCGCGGGGAGAGGTCCGGTGAGCGCGTCCGGCGGCATAGCCGGCGACCCCGTTCCAGGCGACGCGGGCCGGACACCCCTCGGCGGTGGCCGGGCGGCGGCGATCTGGTCGATCGGCGTCAGCGTCTACTTCGTCGCGATCATCTTCCGCACCTCGCTCGGGGTCGCCGGGCTCGACGCCGCCGACCGTTTCGACGTCAACGCCTCGGCGCTCTCCACCTTCTCCATCCTCCAGCTGCTGGTCTACGCCGGCATGCAGATCCCGGTCGGCCTGCTGGTCGACCGGCTGGGCACCAAGCGGATGCTCGTCATCGGGGCGGCGCTCTTCACCGCGGGACAGCTCGGCTTCGCGCTCGCCCCCTCGTACGGGATGGCGCTCACCGCCCGGGTGCTGCTCGGCTGCGGCGACGCGATGACCTTCATCAGCGTGCTGCGGCTGGGCAGCCGCTGGTTCCCGCCCCGGCGCGGGCCGCTGATCGCCCAGGTCGCCGCCCTCTTCGGGATGGCGGGCAATCTGGTCTCGACCATGCTCGTCTCCCGGCTGCTGCACGATGTCGGCTGGACCGCCACCTTCGCGGGCAGCTCGGTGGCGGGCGCGGTGGTACTGGTGCTGGTGCTGCTCTTCCTCAAGGACGAGCCGGGGGTGTCCGGGCGGCGGCCGAAGGCGGCGGGCGCGGCACCCGGGAGCGCGCCGGGCGCGGCCTTCGCCCGCCGGCAGCTGGTCCTCGCCTGGCGGGAGCCGGGCACCCGGCTGGGGATGTGGGTCCACTTCACGAGCCAGTTCCCCGCGATGGTCTTCATGCTGCTCTGGGGGATGCCGTTCCTCATCGAGGCGCAGGGCCTCACACGCGAGACGGCGGGCTCACTGCTGACCCTGGTGGTGCTGGTGAGCATGGTGGTGGGTCTGGTGTACGGACAGGTCATCGCCCGCCATCACGCGGCCCGGCTGCCGCTCGCCCTCGGGACCGTCGGGGCGACCTCCGTGGTGTGGGCGGCGGTCCTGGCCCATCCGGACCGGGCGCCGATGTGGCTGCTGATCACCCTCTGCGCGGTCCTCGGGGCGTGCGGCCCCGCGTCGATGATCGGCTTCGACTTCGCCCGGCCCGCGAATCCGCCGCAGCGGCAGGGCACGGCGTCGGGCATCGTCAACGTCGGGGGCTTCACGGCCTCGATGACGGCGCTGTTCGCGATCGGCGTGCTGCTGGACGCGACCGGCGGCAGCTACCGGATCGCGTTCTCCAGTGTGTTCGTCCTGGAGGCGCTGGGGCTCGTCCAGATCCTGCGCCTGCGGGGGCGGGCGGTGAAGCTGGAGCGGGAGCGGCTGGTGGCGAGCAGGGTGGAGGCCGTGCACGTCCCGGCCTGACCGGGCGGGGGCCGGCCGGGGGCCGGGCGGAGGCCCGCCGGGGCCCGACGGGGTCAGGGCGTGATGGCGAACGACCGCAGGATCGCCGCCGCCAGCTCCTGGTCCCCGTCCACCTTGACCCGGTCCGCCACGGCGGCCGGGCGCACCCGCCCGCAGGCGAGCCGGTAGTAGGTCTCCCAGTCCGTGGCGAGGGTGACGATGGGACCCAGCGAGGGTGCCCCGTCGACCGAGCCCCGCCCGTCGGCGTTGACCCGTACGGTACGGAGGAACTCCACCGGTCCGTGCACATCGACCACCACGGCCGAGTGGGGCGGCGCGCCCGCGTCCTTGGCGACGACCTTCGGCAGCGCTTCGAGGAGGACGTCCCGGGTGATGTGGGCGCCCGGTGAGTCGAGGTTGCCGGGCTCGTTGAGCGCGACCCGCAGATCCTGCTCGTGCACCCAGGTGTCGAACGCGCGCATCCGCATCGCCAGTTCCAGGGTCTGCTCGGCGCCCAGCGGCGCGCGGACCATGGTGCCGGGCGAGCGGGTCTCGTTGCGCAGCTGACGGGCCCGCCGGATCATGGTGTACTCCAGCTCCGACGTCATCTCCGGAGAGGTGTGGTGGCGGCGCACATCCACCTGCATCTCCATGTACCGGGCGAAGTCGTTCTTCACATGGTAGAGATCGCGCGGCAGGGTGTGGATGGGCCGGGGGTCGCCCAGCATCTCGGTCTCCATGCCGATGACATGGGAGACCACGTCCCGCACCGACCAGGCGGGGCACGGCGTCGCCCGGTTCCACTCCCCCTCCACGAGAGGCTGCACCAACTCGGCTATCGCTTCGATGGCGTGGGTCCAGGCATCGGCGTAGTTCTGGAGGCTGGGATGGACGGTCACGGGACCCCTCGGCGGTTCTGCGGGCGGCTGGGCTGCTGGCGGCGACGGCTGGGCTGCGTGGGAGGTTCGGTCAGTTAAGTTACGCTGCCGGGCGGCGGCCCGGCAGTCCTTTCGTATGACGATCGTAGGCCCGCACCCCGGCCTCTCCTACAGGACCGCTGACGCCGTGCGCCCGTTCTCCCGCCAATTCGTCCCAGACCGGAACAAACCCAACGCGTGCCCGGGGGAATGCCGCTCCGGGCGGGTGCGGTTGGATGAGGGTATGGCGACACGTGCACGCGTTCGGGCCCCCGAGCTGACCGGCAGGGGCGGCTGGCTGAACACCGGTGACAGGCAGTACACCCTCGGCGAGCTGCGGGGGAAGATCGTGATTCTCGACTTCTGGACCTTCTGCTGTGTGAACTGTCTGCACGTCCTGGACGAGCTGCGGGAGCTGGAGGAGAAGCACCGCGACACCGTGGTGATCATCGGGGTGCACTCGCCGAAGTTCGTGCACGAGGCCGACCACCGGGCCGTCGTCGACGCGGTCGAGCGGTACGGGGTGCACCACCCGGTGCTCGACGACCCGGAGCTGTCCACCTGGAAGCAGTACGCGGTACGCGCCTGGCCCACCCTGGTCGTCATCGACCCCGAGGGGTATGTGGTCGCCCAGCACGCCGGTGAGGGGCACGCGCACGCCATCGAGCGGCTCGTCGCGGAGCTGGAGAGCGAGCACACGGCGAAGGGGACGCTGCGGCGCGGGGACGGGCCGTATGTCCCGCCGGAGCCGGTGGCGGGGGAGCTGCGCTTCCCGGGGAAGGCGGTCGTCCTGCCCTCCGGGAACTTCCTCGTCTCCGACACCACCCGGCACCGGCTGGTCGAGCTGGAGCCCGACGGCGAGCGGGTGGTGCGGCACATCGGCGAGGGGGAGTTCCGCGAGCCCCAGGGGCTCGCGCCGCTGCCCGACGGCCGGATCGCCGTCGCCGACACGGTGAACCACAGAATCCGGGCGTACGACCCCGGGACCGGCGCGATCGAGACGCTCGCCGGGACCGGGAAGCAGTGGTGGCAGGGGTCGCCGGCCTCCGGTCCCGCGCTGGAGACCGATCTCTCCTCGCCGTGGGACATCGCCTGGTTCGACGGGCGGCTGTGGATCGCCATGGCCGGGGTGCACCAGCTCTGGACCCTCGACCCGGAGACCGGAACGGTCGGGGTCGCGGCCGGCACCACCAACGAGGGGCTCGTCGACGGGCCCGCCGCCGAGGCCTGGTTCGCCCAGCCCTCGGGGCTCGCGGCGGCCGGGGACCGGCTGTGGATCGCCGACTCCGAGACCTCCGCACTGCGCTGGATCGGCCTGGACGGCGTGGTGCGCACCGCCGTGGGCACCGGCCTCTTCGACTTCGGACACCGGGACGGACCGGCCGGTCAGGCGCTGTTCCAGCACCCGCTGGGCGTGACCGCCCTGCCCGACGGGTCGGTGGCCGTCAGCGACACCTACAACCACGCGCTGCGCCGGTACGACCCGGTGAGCGGCGAGGTGACCACCCTCGCCACCGATCTGCGGGAGCCCTCCGACGCGGTGCTCGCCGGGGACGACATCGTGGTGGTGGAGTCGGCGCGGCACCGGCTGACCCGGCTGCGGCTGCCGGAGGAGGCGGTGCGGGTCGAGGCCGTCGCGCACCGCACCCGGCGGGCGGCGACCGAGGTCGCGCCGGGGACGCTGCGCCTGGACGTGGTCTTCCGGGCGCCCGCCGGGCAGAAGCTCGACACCCGCTACGGCCCCTCCACCCGGCTGCTGGTCTCCGCGACCCCGCCGGAGCTGCTCACCGGCGGGGCCGGCGCGGGCACCGATCTGACCCGCGCGCTGGAGATCGACCCGGCGGTACGGGAAGGGGTGCTGCATGTCTCCGCGATGGCGGCGTCCTGCGACGACGACCCCGCGAACGAGTACCCGGCCTGCCATGTGCACCAGCAGGACTGGGGCGTTCCGGTCCGGGTGACCGAGGGCGCGGCGACCCGGCTGCCGCTGGTGCTGGCGGGCCTGGACGAGGAGGGGGCCGAAGCGGGCGGGGACCCGGTGTAGGCGTCGGGTACGACAGCGCGGCGAGGCGCGGTGCCGGGGCACAGGAGCCCAGCGAGACCAGGGCGCAGGGCCCTGCGCCCCGGAGCGCGGGGGACATCCGGTGAGCCCGTGGGTGCGCCCCACCGCGCCCCCCGGCCCGGGCGGTGGGCTCGTGGCTGAGCCGGGCCGTCCGTGGGGCTCGTGTCCGGGTCGGCCCGGTCGGCCCGGAGCGCGGGGGACATCCGGTGAGCCGGCGGGCGCGCCCCACCGCGCCCCCCGGCCCGGGCGGTGGGCTCGTGGCTGAGCCCGGCCCGGTGGCGGGCTCGGGGGCGATCCCGGACGGGGGCCGGGGGCGATCCCGGACGGGGGCCGGGGGGCGATGCCGGTCGGCGCGGGCGCGGGCATCCCTAGCCGAGCAGGCCCTGTTCGGCCGAGACCTTCCCCGTGGCCCCGTCCAGACACCCTCGTACCCACAGCTCCGGGTCGTGCTCCGCCTTGGCGCCCGCCGTGCCGTCCTCGGCCAGCCGCTGGCACCCCCCGGCCAGCAGATCGGCGGTCAGCGCGCCGTCGCGGTCGTACTGCTTGACGCGGTTCCCGTGCAGGTAACCGGCCTCGTAGGTGACATCGTCGGCCCACGGCGGCCGGTCGTTGTACTGGTCGATCACCAGCCAGGCGCCGGTGAACAGCGCGGTGGCGGCCAGGGCGACGACACGGAGCAGGGCGCGGCGCGAGGGGCCGCCGGACGTGGGGGCGGCGGACGCCGTCCGATCGAGCAGAACCATGCCCGTCAGCCTGCCCGGCACCGCCTTTCGCGGATGTTTCGCGACCGGCCGGTCCGGCCGGCCGGTCGCGGCGGTGCGGGCGGGACGGTCAGCTCTCCAGGAACGCCGTCAGCACATTCGCCAGCAGATACGGGTCGTCCGAGCCGCACAGCTCGCGCGCGCTGTGCATGGACAGACACGCCACACCGATGTCCACGGTCCGGATGCCGTGCCGGGCGGCGGTGATCGGTCCGATGGTGGTGCCGCACGGCATCGCGTTGTTCGACACGAACGACTGCCACGGCGAACCGGCCCGCTCGCAGGCCGCCGCGAACACCGCCCGGCCGCTCCCGTCGGTGGCGTACCGCTGGTTCACATTGACCTTGAGGATCGGACCGCCGTTGGGACGCGGGTGGTGCGTCGGGTCGTGGCGCTCCGGGTAGTTGGGGTGGACCGCGTGGCCGACGTCGGAGGAGAGACAGATCGTCGCGGCGAAGGCGCGCGCCCGGTCCTCGTACCCGCCGCCGCGCGCGAACACCGAGCGCTCCAGCACCGAGCCGAGCAGCGGGCCGTCGGCGCCGGTGTCGGCCTGCGAGCCGTTCTCCTCGTGGTCGAAGGCGGCGAGGACGGGGATGTACGAGAGTCCGGGCGCGGCGGCGGCTGCGGCGAGCGCGGCCGTGCCGGCGTGCACGGAGAGCAGGTTGTCCATGCGCGGCCCGGCGAGCAGCTCCCTGTCCCGGCCCAGATAGGCGGGGGCCTCAAGGGAGTGGGTCATCAGGTCCCAGCCGGTGACCTCGCCCTCCTCGATCCCCGTCTCCTCCTCCAGGAACTGGATGAGATCGCCCTCGTGGGCGTCGCCGAGGCCCCAGATCGGCTGCATATGGCGCTGCTTGTCGAGCTTGAGACCGTCCGGTGTGACATTGCGGTCGAGGTGGATGGCGAGCTGCGGTACGCGCAGCAGCGGCCGGTCGATGTTGACCAGCCGGTGCGAGCCGTCGCGCAGGGTCAGCCGGCCGGCGATGCCGAGATCGCGGTCGAGCCAGCTGTTGAGGAGCGGCCCGCCGTAGACCTCGACGGCGATCTGGCGCCAGCCGTGGGAGCCGGCGTCGGGCCGGGGCTTGACCCGCAGATTGGGGGAGTCGGTGTGGGCGCCGACGATCCGGAAGGGAGTGTGGGCGTCGGCGCCCTCGGGCACGTACCAGGCGATGAGCGCGCCGCCGCGGATGACGTACTTGCCGCCGGCGGTGGCGTCCCAGACATCCGTCTCCCGCACCTGCCGGAAGCCCGCCTTCTCCAGCCGCCCGGCGGCGACGGTCACCGCGTGGTAGGGCGAGGGGGCGGCGGCCAGGAAGGTCATCAGGTCGTCGGTGTGTCCACGGTCGAACCGGGCGGGTGCGCTGGTGCTCATGGAGCCACCCTAACGAGGGGCGTGCGCTGGGGGCGCATGTACGGGGCATGCGCTCGGTGGCCCGGGGCCCGGCCCGTGGGCGGGAGCCCCGGCCTCCTCGCCGGAGCGGGGCGCCCGCCCTCGCGGCGGGGTCAGCCGCCGACGCGGGCGGAGGGCGGTTCGCCGTTCTGCGCCTGGCGGGAGCGCTCGGCGAACATCCCCGCCAGCTCACGGAGTTCACCGTCGCCGCGCCGCTCGGCCTGGAGCCCGCCGGTCTGGACGGCCAGCAGGGTGGTGCCGACACGGATCTGGACGGTGGCCCCCGGGGTCCGTACCGAACTGGTGCCCCGGATGACATCGTGCTGCTCGCCGACGGCGGCGGGGAGCTTCGCGGGGCTCGACAGACCGGTCATCCCGTCGCCGCCGCGTCCCAGCATGGCGGGGTAGGCGGCGGACGCGGACGCGGCGTCCTCATAGGCGTACAGCATGAAGGTGACGGTGCCCGCGCCCTCCTTCAGGAACATGGCGCTGCCCGCCGCGACCGCGTTCTCGCAGATCGGGTCCGTGGTCTTCTTGCCGCAGGTCGGGCCGGTGGGGGCGTTCGCCGCCGTGAGGTCGAAGGCGCTCGCGGGGGCGGCGGCCTTCCAGCCGGGGACGGAGTCGTCGGTGGGCAGCAGCGCCCTGACGGCGGTGTCGTCGAGCCGGGTGGCCCTGACGGAGCCGGTGCCGTCGGGTCCCCCGGGGGCGGCGGAGGCGCTCGGTGTGCTCTTCGCGTCCGTGCCGCCCTGGCCGTCGCCGGAGCCGCACCCCGCCAGCAGCAGTACGGCCGCGGTGACTCCGGCGGCGGTGAACCGCCGGTATCCGGTCACTGTCATGGTCTCTCCCCCTGCTCTCTCTGCGCGTTGATCATACGGACGGCCCGCCCCCCGAGAGGGACGGGCCGTCCGCCGGAGAGCGGGGGCGCGGATCAGAACGCGGCCTCGTCCAGCTCCATCAGCGAGAGGTCGACGTTCTCCGCGAGGGCGCGCTCCACCGAGACGCCCGGCAGGACGTTCGCGGCGAAGAACTTCGCGGCGGCGATCTTGCCCTGGTAGAACGGCACGTCCTTCGCCGTCGCGGTCGGCAGCTTCTCCGCCGCCACGGCCGCGCCGCGCACCAGCAGATAGCCGACGACGACATCGCCGGAGGCCATCAGCAGCCGGGTGGTGTTCAGCCCGACCTTGTAGATGTTGCGGACGTCCTCGCCGGTGGCGATCAGGTCGTTGGTCATCGCGCCGACGATCGCCTCCAGGTCGACGGCGGCCTGGGCCAGCGCGTCCCGGGCGCCGGCCAGCTCCTCGCCGCCGGTGCCGACGGCCAGGAACTTCTTGATCTCCTCGGAGAGGGTGTTCAGCGCCTGGCCCTGGTCACGGACGATCTTCCGGAAGAAGTAGTCCTGGCCCTGGATGGCGGTCGTGCCCTCGTAGAGGGTGTCGATCTTGGCGTCCCGGATGTACTGCTCCAGCGGGTACTCCTGGAGGTAGCCGGAGCCGCCGAAGATCTGGAGGGACTGGGCGAGCTGCTCGTAGGACCGCTCCGAGCCGTACCCCTTGACGATGGGCAGGAGCAGGTCGTTGAGCGCGGTCAGCCCGGCGGTGTCCTCGCCGGCGGTCTCCTTGGCGGCGATCTCGTCCTGCACGGAGGCCGTGTAGAGGACGAGGGCGCGCATGCCCTCCGCGTACGACTTCTGGGTCATCAGGGAGCGGCGGACATCGGGGTGGTGGGTGATGGTGACCTTGGGGGCGGTCTTGTCCGCGAAGTTCACCAGGTCCTGGCCCTGGACGCGCTCCTTGGCGTACTCCAGCGCGTTGAGGTAGCCGGTGGAGAGGGTGGCGATGGCCTTGGTGCCGACCATCATCCGGGCGAACTCGATGATCATGAACATCTGGCGGATGCCGTCGTGCTTGTCGCCGATCAGCCAGCCCTTGGCGGGGTGGCGGTCGCCGAAGGTCATCTCGCAGGTGTTGGAGGCCTTGAGGCCCATCTTGTGCTCGACGTTGGTGGCGTACACGCCGTTGCGCTCGCCCAGCTCGCCGGTCTCCCAGTCGAAGAGGAACTTCGGTACGAGGAAGAGGGAGAGGCCCTTGGTGCCGGGGCCCGCGCCCTCGGGGCGGGCGAGGACGTAGTGGAAGATGTTCTCCGACATGTCGTGCTCGCCGGAGGTGATGAAGCGCTTCACGCCCTCGATGTGCCAGGAGCCGTCCTCCTGCGGCACGGCCCTGGAGCGGCCGGCGCCCACGTCCGAGCCGGCGTCGGGCTCGGTGAGGACCATGGTGGAGCCCCACTGCTTCTCGACGGCGATCGCCGCGATCTTCTTCTGGGCGTCATTGCCCTCCTCGAAGAGGAGGCCGGCGAAGGCGGGGCCCGAGGAGTACATCCACAGGGCGGGGTTGGAGCCGAGGAGCAGCTCCGCGTAGGCCCAGATCAGGGAGCGGGGCGCGGTGGTGCCGCCGATCTCCTCGGGCAGGCCGAGCCGCCAGTACTCCGACTCCATGAAGGCTTCGTAGCTCTTCTTGAAGGAGGCCGGTATGGGGGCGGTGCTGGTCTCGGGGTCGAAGACGGGCGGGTTGCGGTCGGCGTCCACGAAGGATTCCGCCAGCTCGTTCTCCGCGAGGCGGGCCAGCTCTTCGAGGATGCTGCGGGCGGTGTCGACGTCCATCTCCGCGAACGGGCCGGTGCCGTACAGCTTGTCGCGCCCGAGAACCTCGAAGAGGTTGAACTCGATGTCGCGGAGATTCGACTTGTAGTGCCCCATGGCGACGGCTCCGTAGGTTCGGGAGTCTGATGGCGGTCGGCTTACCCAGCTACCAGTAAGTAGCTACGATGATGCTACCCACCAGTAATAAGTTGCAACCCCCCATCGCCCAAATGTGACTCGTTACCCTTGCGGGCATGTACGGCTATGACCAGAGTCAGGGCGCTCACCAGCAGTACGCACCCCAGCAGCCCTACGGGGGGCAGTCGCAGGGGCAGCCGCTGTATCCGGAGCCGTCGCCCCCCTCGCTCGCCGACGCGGTGCGCGCCTTCACCACCGGAACCCTCTCCGCCGAGGACTTCCAGCAGATCTTCGCCACCTCGAAGGTCTACTGCCCGCGCGGCGACAACCCGGGCTTCCTGGCGCTGCACAACACCCAGCAGCCGGTGATCCCGATGTTCACCTCCCTCAAGGAGCTGCGCCGGTACGCGGGCAAGGAGTCCAAGTACTTCGTGATCACCGGGGCGGAGGTGATCGATCTGCTGCCGACCGGGTACGGCTTCGTCCTCGACATGGAGGGGGAGCACCGGATGGTCTTCGACGCCAAGGCGGTGGAGCAGATGGTCGACTTCGCGATGCGCCGGATGTACGGCTGATCATCGGATCGCCTCGTTGTGCGCGGCTTGTGCCGCCCTGTAACCCTGTGGCCGGATCTGGGCCCCGCGGGCGCCCGGGAGGAATACCTCCCGGGCGTCTCCGCGTTCTGGGTAGCGGGAAGTTCAGTATTCAACTAAACTGACCGCACAAGGAGGTACTCCCCATGCCCGCTGTGACTGTCGAGAACCCGCTCACCCTGCCGCGCGTCTCCGCCCCCGTGGAGGCCACACCCCGTCCCGTCCTCACGGTGACCACCGCTCCCAGTGGGTTCGAGGGGGAGGGCTTCCCGGTGCGCCGCGCCTTCGCCGGGATCAACTACCGGCACCTCGACCCGTTCATCATGATGGACCAGATGGGCGAGGTCGACTACGCCCCGGGAGAGCCCAAGGGCACCCCCTGGCACCCCCACCGGGGCTTCGAGACCGTCACGTATCTGATTGACGGAACGTTTGTGCACCAGGACAGCAACGGCGGCGGCGGCACCATCCGGAACGGTGACACCCAGTGGATGACCGCCGGGTCCGGACTGCTGCACATCGAGGCTCCCCCGGAGGAGCTGGTCATGTCCGGCGGCCTCTTCCACGGCCTCCAGCTCTGGGTGAACCTCCCCGCGGCCGACAAGATGATGGACCCCCGCTACCAGGACATCCGCGGCGGCCAGGTCCAGCTGCTCACCTCCCCCGACGGGGGCGCTCTGCTCCGCGTCATCGCGGGTGAGCTGGACGGGCACGAGGGCCCCGGCATCACCCACACCCCCATCACGATGATCCACGCCACCCTGCGCCCCGGCGCGGAGATCAATCTCCCGTGGCGGCAGGACTTCAACGGCCTGGCGTACGTCCTGGCCGGCAGCGGCTCCGTCGGCACCGAGCGGCGCCCCGTGCGCAAGGGGCAGACGGCCGTCTTCGGCGAGGGCGGCGCGCTGACCGTCCGGGCGGACGAGTCCCAGGACTCGAACACCCCCGACCTGGAGATCGTGCTGCTCGGCGGGCGTCCCATCCGGGAGCCGATGGCGCACTACGGGCCGTTCGTCATGAACACCCAGGCCGAGCTGAAGCAGGCCTTCGAGGACTTCCAGGCCGGGCGCCTGGGGTCGGTCCCGGCGGTCCACGGGATGTAGCCGGTCCCGGCGCGCCCGCCCCGCACCCGGGCGGGGGCGCCGGGCGGGGCCGGGGGGCGCGGGCGAGGTCGGG
>NZ_JBEOYB010000025.1:79157-99974 GCF_040296845.1 Streptomyces sp. NPDC001985 | reverse complement strand
ACCGCCGCCGTCCGGGCCGCCCATACACACCCGGGGGGCCCCCGGGCCCGCCCCGGCCGGGGGGCCCCCCGCCCGGTCGGGGGCCCCGGCGGACGGGGCGCCGGGACCGGCGGCCAGGCGCTGCTGGAGCCGCAGATGGCGGAACTCGTACCGCGCGCCCGACTGGCGCAGCACACCCCTGCGGTGCGCCTCCTCCAGGAAGCCCATCAGCCGCCAGGGCGCCCGGCCGGTCAGGGCCAGCCAGATCCTGGCCGCGCCCAGCCGCCCCCAGGCGCTCAGCGCCAGCGCGGATGTGCCGACCGGCACCCACAGCTCGGTGTGCATGGTGCCCAGCGTGCTGCCCCGCCGCAGCGCCGAGATCAGCACCAGACAGACACCGCCCGCGAGCACGGCGGCGATCGCGCTGCGGGCGAGCGTGGCGGCCCGGTCGGTGCGCAGGGTGCTCTGCGGGCTGGTGGCGCGGATCGTGTCGGAGGGGATGTTCAGGGCGCGGTAGACACCGGAGGCGCAGCCGCCGATCGTGCCGAGGAGCACCCCGAACCCCAGGAGCGGAAGCATCGCGTCCTTCACGACACCGGCGACCGGACGGTGCACCACCCAGCGCAGAACGGGATCAGGCAGCATGCTCACCACGTTGTGGGCGTCCACCGGCCGCCCCCGCCAGCCGGGGTCGTCACCCCTCCAGTCGAGCACCCACTGGCCGCCGCGCTGCCGCAGCTCCACCCTTCCCTCGTACGCGTCGACCGCGCCGTCCCAGGACATCGGGGCGCCCTTCGGCACGGCGAACGGCCGCTCCAGCCCCGACCGCCGCACCAGGAGAAGCTCGCGCGGCCCGGTCGAGCTGACGGAGCGGCCGCCCCCGTCCGTCCTGTTCAGCCGCCACGCGTCGAGCACCTCGCCGTCCCGCCGGTCGGGAGCCGAGTGGATCTCGTACGCCGCGAAAGCGCCGGTGACCCCGCCGACGGCGGCCGAGGCGGAGACGCCGATCAGCAGACAGGCGGCGAAGCCCCGCAGCAGCCCCCTCCCGAAGCCGCGCACCACGGCGGCGGGGCCGGTGTACTGCCCCATCACCCGCTCCCCGCGCCGCTGACCGGCGAGACAGAGCAGCGAGCCGGCCACCAGGCAGGTGAGGGCCGGGACCACCTCCGCCCAGTAACCGTAGATCGCGAGTCCGGTGAAGACCATCAGACCGCCGAGCGCGCGCACGGCGCGCGGACCGGTCGGACTGCCCGCCCACGGCAGCCCCAGCGGCAGCGGCCGGCGCGGCAGCCCGGCGACCGCGAACATCATCGCCAGCAGCAGCCCGAAACAGCACCCGTTGAGGAACCAGGAGGCCCGGGGGGTGATCGCACCGCCGAGGCGGAAGCTGATCAGGGGCGGCGCGAACCGGCCGAGCGCCACCGCGACGACCAGGGCGGCGGCGGTCAGTGTCAGGGCCATCCGGGCCAACTGGCGCGGCCCCTGCCGTGACGCGGACGTGGCGGGCAGCAGGAGAGCGAGCCCGAAGGCCAGCCCTGCCAGATCGCCCGCGAAGTTGAACAGGGCGGAGAGCGGGCTGTCCCAGTTGCCGACCACACCGCCTCCGTACACCGCGAGCGGGACCAGCGCCGACGCCGTGGCGATGAGCGCCAGAAGCGCGGGTCCGATCACCCGCAGCGCCCTCGGCATCGCCGCCGGCAGCTCCCACCAGGCGAGCTGCCAGGTGCCGCCGGCTCCGGTGCCGTGGAGCGCCCGCTCCCGGGCCAGGCACTGGAGCCAGCGGTGGGCCGCCTCCGGCCGCCAGACGCCCTCCGTGCCCTCCGCGTCCGCGAAGGCCGCCGGGACGAAGGCGTCCAGCAGATGTCTCTCGATGCTCCCCGCCGTCGGGAAGCGTTCGGTGTCCGCGAGTTCGGCGGGGTCCCTGGAGGTGTCGCCGTAGACCGTGCGCGCCAGCGCGACCATCAGGGGCGAGGCGAGCACCTCGGCCAGGGGCGCGGAGGGCGCGGCGAGGACCGGCGTCCACACCGTGGCGCCCCGGTGGTCCGCCCGCGCCGTGCTCTCCAGATACGCGCCCGCGCCGGCCGGGTCCAGCGGGCGCAGCCGGACGACCTCGGCGGCGGTCAGCACATCGCCGCCGTCCATCGCGCGGGCCCAGTCGGCGGTGCGGCAGGTGAGCAGGACCGGGAGCCGCTCGTCCAGCCCGGCGTTCAGCCGCCGCAGCGCGTCCCGGCGCACGCTCGCCGGGAGTTCGTCGAAGCCGTCGAGCACGGGCAGCACCAGACCCTCGTCCACCAGTTCCCTGGCGAGGGTGCGCTCCCCCCGGACGGCGGCGAGCGGCCGGTACTCCACCGCCAGCCGCTCCGCCAGCCAGCTCTGGAGGGAGGTGGACCGGGGGTCCCAGCTCGCCAGGGTGAAGAGCACCGGCACCGGGCCGCCGGGCCGGCGCGCGGCCAGGACGCCCCGGACGAACTGCACGGCGAGGATGGTCTTCCCCGCCCCCGGCTCGCCCAGCACCACCAGCCGGCCGGCGGGCAGCGACCCGAAGATCTCGACGATGCGCTCCAGCCGCTGGTCGGCGTCGCGGGGCGCGGGCAGCGGCCGTCCGCGGTCGATGTTCCGGCGGTGGTCGGCGAGCGGCGGGCCGACCCGGCGCAGCCCGACATCGAGCGGCGCGGGGTCCTGCAACCGCCGCAGCCGGGCCTCGTTGGCCCACTGGATGTCCACGGCCTCGGCCAGGCCGTCGGCCGCCTGCCGCCGGGTGTCGCACCCGGCCGGGGGCTCGGCCGGCTCCCGCAGCAGATCGCTCGCGAAGGCGCAGACCGCGACGACCGCGGAGACGGCCGAGAGCCACATGGAGGTGGCGTCGATGCCGTTCTCGCCCCGGGCCACGAGCGCGAACCCCAGCGCGACCAGCCCCCCGGCCACCACCCAGAGCCCGACCCGCCGCTGCACACCCGCCTGCCGAAGTGCCCCGCGCATACCGCCGCGCTCCCCTGTCCGCGTTCTCCCCGTCCCCGGGGGGAACGACCCGCCGGGCGGCCGGGTGGCGCGCCCGGGGGAGGCGCGCGGAAGCACACGGGGAGGTACACGACCGGCGGGGCGGTACCCCACACGCGACGGGCGCGAATCCGCGTGCCGCGGCCACCGCTCCACCGGGGTGAGGCTCGCCGCCGCGCGAGTGGGTGTCGAGAGGGGATTCGCGCGGCGGCGCACGGCTGAGGAACTGCCCATGCGCCCGCCCCGGAGCGGCTGGACGACTCGCCGTCCCGGCCGTGACGCGGGTGGTGACCGTGCCCGCCGCGGATCTGTCGCGACCGGCGTGAGGCGAACAGGAACGAGAACGCGAGAGAGCGGGAACCAGTGAGACTGGTTCCCGCTCTCTCGTATCGGCATCCGCACCGCTCAGCGACTGACGACCGCTGAGTGATGGCGAGTGCCCCCGGCAGGATTCGAACCTGCGCACACGGCTCCGGAGGCCGTTGCTCTATCCCCTGAGCTACGGGGGCGCGCTGTCCTCGCCGGGCTTGCGCCCTGCGCGGTGACGGGTAGAACACTACCAGCTCCCACAGGGTGCCTGTGAACAGGTATTTCGGGGCCGGGACGGGCGGGGCGGCGGGGTGTGGGAGGGGAGGGGCGGGTCGCCCGCACGGGGTGGAAGTGGGCAAAACCCGGACGCAGCCCCGCCGGGGGTCCTACTCTCGACATGTGTCAGGCGCGTCCGGCCGTGTGCTCGTTGTCGATGACAACCGGGTCATCCGGCAATTGATCAGGGTCAACCTTGAGCTGGAGGGCTTCGAGGTCGTGACCGCGGCCGATGGTGCCGAGTGCCTGGAGGTCGTGCGGCAGGTCCAGCCCGATGTGGTCACGCTGGACGTGGTCATGCCGCGGCTCGACGGCCTCCGTACCGCGGCCCGGCTCCGCGCCGATCCGCTCACCAGCCATCTGCCCGTCGCGATCATCAGCGCGTGCACGCAGTACGAGGTCGAGAGCGGGATGGCCGCCGGGGTCGACGCCTTTCTCGCCAAACCCTTCGAGCCCGCCGCGCTGGTCCTTCTCGTACGGCAGTTGATGCGCCGGGAGGGCCCGCCGTCCGTGGACGGCAGGCATGGGGCGGGGCGGGCCGGGAGCACGCGCGGTTGACCGCATGGCGAAACCGGTTCGCTCAGCGCCCCCCTCCCTCCCCTAGGCTTGTCCCGTGACCCCCGCCGAGCTGTCCCGTACCGTGCTGCACGCCGTGTGCCGCGCGGTGGAGGACGGTGCTCTGGCGGTGCCCGTGCCGGAGCACATCGGCGTGGAGCGCCCCCGGCCCGGCGGGTGCGGGGACTACGCCACCAATGTCGCGCTGCGGCTCGCCCGCGCGGCCGGGCTCCCGCCGCGCGCCGTCGCCGAGACCCTGCGGGAGCGGATCGCCCTCGATCCGGCCATCGCCTCCGTCGAGATCACCGGACCCGGGTTCCTCAACATCACCCTGGGGGAGGGGTCGCAGCGCGACCTCGTCCGGCGTGTGCTGGAGCAGGGACGGGAGTACGGACACCTGCGCCGGCGGGCGGAGCCGGCGGAGCCGGAGGCCGCCGTCACGGACGACGAGACCCGCGCCCGCCTCTGGCGGCAGACCACCGACCGGCTCCGCCGCACCCAGGGCCTCGCTCCCGCCGGCCGGCCGCCTGCCCTCCCCGTCCCCGCGCCCGCCCACGACCCCGGGCTCGGGAGCGACGCCGTGCGCTGGGGGCTGCTCGCCGCCGCCGCCCACGACCGGCCGAGGCTCGGGGCACCGCTGCTGCGGCAGCACGAGAGCAACCCTCTCTTCACCGTCCGGTACGCCCACTCCCGCGCCCGCGCCCTCACCCGCGCGGCCGGGCGGCTCGGCTTCACCTCCGAGCCGGGGGAGTCCTCCGGGGCGCCCGCCGCCCGGCTCGCCGGACTCATCGCGGACTACCCCGGCGTCCTCGCCTCCGCGGCCCGCCTCCACGCGCCCGACCGGCTCGTTCGGCACCTGGAAACCACCGCTGACGCCCTGCTCGCCTTCCAGCACACGGTGCTGCCCTCGGGCGACGAGAAACCCATGGCCGCCCACCGCTCCCGGCTCGCCCTCGCCGAGGCCGCCGGGACGGTGCTGGCCGGCGGCCTGTCCCTGCTCGGCGTCAGCGCACCCGAACATCTGTGAGAGAGACACCATGAGCCGTTCCGCACACCCCGCCGGGCCCCGCTACGCCGATGTGCTCCCCGAGGGCCACTACTCCGCGCCGCCCGCCGACCTGAACCGTCTCGACCCCAAGGTCTGGGCCCGCTCCGTCGGCCGCACCGACGAGGGTGTCGCCACCGTCGGCGGCCTCGAAGTCACCGCCCTGGCCGAGGAGTTCGGCACCCCCGCGTACATCCTGGACGAGTCCGACTTCCGCTCCCGCTGCCGCGCCTGGGCCGAGGCCTTCGGACCGGACGCCGATGTCTTCTACGCGGGCAAGGCGTTCCTCAGCCGCGCCGTGGTGCGCTGGCTCCACGAGGAGGGCCTCAACCTCGATGTGTGCTCCGGCGGCGAGCTGGCCACCGCGCTCGACGCCGGGATGCCCGCGGAGAACATCGCGTACCACGGCAACAACAAGTCGCCCGAGGAGATCGAGCGCGCCATCCGCGCCGGCGTCGGGCGGATCGTGCTCGACTCCTTCCAGGAGATCGTCCGGGTCGCCCACATCGCCCAGGGCCTCGGCCGCCGCCAGCGCGTCCAGATCCGGGTGACGGTCGGCGTCGAGGCCCACACCCACGAGTTCATCGCCACCGCGCACGAGGACCAGAAGTTCGGCATCCCGCTCGCCGGCGGCCAGGCCGCCGAGGCCGTGCGCCGCGCCCTCACCCTCGACGCGCTGGAGGTCGTCGGCCTCCACTCGCACATCGGCTCGCAGATCTTCGACACCTCCGGCTTCGAGGTCGCCGCCCACCGTGTGATCGGACTGCTGAAGGAGATCCGGGACGAGCACGGCGTCGAGCTGCCCGAGATCGACCTCGGCGGCGGCCTCGGCATCGCGTACACCCCCGACGACGACCCGCGTGAACCGCATCACATCGCCAAGGCGCTCCGGGAGATCGTCACCCGCGAGTGCGAGGCCGCCGGACTGCGCACCCCGCGCATCTCCGTCGAGCCCGGCCGGGCCATCGTCGGCCCCTCCGCCTTCACGCTGTACGAGGTCGGCACCATCAAGCCGCTGGCGGGCCTGCGCACCTATGTCAGCGTCGACGGCGGCATGTCGGACAACATCCGCACCGCGCTGTACGACGCCGAGTACTCGGTCGCCCTGGTCTCCCGGGTCTCCGAGGCCGCGCCCATGCTCTCCCGTGTCGTCGGCAAGCACTGCGAGAGCGGTGACATCGTGGTGAAGGACGCTTTCCTGCCGGCCGACCTCGCGCCGGGCGACCTGATCGCCGTGCCCGCGACCGGCGCGTACTGCCGCTCCATGGCCAGCAACTACAACCACGCGCTGCGACCGCCGGTCGTGGCCGTCGGGGACGGCGCGGCGCGGGTGATCGTCCGGCGCGAGACGGAGGAAGATCTCCTGCGTCTCGACGTCGGTTAATTGAGATAGATGTCTCGCATGCCGGACGGGGGATAGAAACTCTCGTCCGGTAGGTGAGACTGGTCCAATCCTGGAAGTAATGAGAAGCGAGGTCGGATGATGCGTACGCGTCCGCTGAAGGTGGCGCTGCTGGGCTGTGGAGTGGTCGGCTCAGAGGTGGCGCGCATCATGACGACGCACGCCGACGACCTCGCCGCGCGCATCGGCGCGCCGGTGGAGCTCGCCGGGGTGGCCGTGCGCCGGCCGTCCAAGGTGCGCGAGGGGATCTCCCCGGAGCTGATCACCACGGACGCCACCGCGCTGGTCAAACGCGGCGACATCGACGTGGTCATCGAGGTCATCGGCGGCATCGAGCCCGCCCGCACCCTGATCACCACCGCCTTCGAGCACGGCGCCTCCGTGGTCTCCGCCAACAAGGCCCTGCTCGCCGAGGACGGCACCACCCTCTACGCCGCCGCCGAGCAGCACGGCCGGGACCTCTACTTCGAGGCCGCCGTCGCCGGCGCCATCCCGCTGATCAGGCCGCTGCGCGAATCCCTCGCCGGCGACAAGGTCAACCGGGTCCTCGGCATCGTCAACGGCACCACCAACTTCATCCTCGACCGGATGGACAACTCCGGCGCCGGCTACTCCGAGGCGCTCGACGAGGCCACCGCGCTCGGCTACGCCGAGGCCGACCCCACCGCCGATGTCGAGGGCTTCGACGCCGCCGCCAAGGCCGCCATCCTCGCCGGGATCGCCTTCCACACCCGCGTACGCCTCGACGACGTGTACCGCGAGGGCCTGACCGAGGTTACCGCCGCCGACATGGCGTCGGCCCGGCGCATGGGCTGCACCGTCAAGCTGCTCGCCATCTGCGAGCGCGCCGCCGACGGCCGGTCCGTCACCGCGCGGGTGCACCCCGCGATGATCCCGCTCAGCCATCCGCTCGCCTCCGTCCGCGAGGCGTACAACGCGGTCTTCGTCGAGGCGGAGGCCGCCGGGCAGCTGATGTTCTACGGCCCCGGGGCGGGCGGCTCGCCGACCGCGTCCGCCGTCCTCGGCGACCTGGTCGCCGTCTGCCGGAACCGGCTCGCCGGGTCCACCGGTCCGGGCGAGTCCGCGTACAGCCGGCTGCCCGTGAGCCCCATGGGCGAGGTGGTCACCCGCTACCACATCAGTCTCGACGTGGCCGACAAGCCTGGCGTTCTCGCCCAGGTCGCGACGGTCTTCGCCGAGCACGGTGTCTCCATCGACACCGTGCGCCAGCAGAGCCGACCAGATGGCGGTGGCGAGGCATCGCTCGTCGTCGTCACCCACCGCGCGCTCGACGCCGCCCTCTCGGGGACCGTCGAGGCGCTGCGCGAGCTCGACACCGTGCGCGGTGTCGCCAGCATCATGCGTGTTGAAGGGGAGTAAAGGACCCATGACCAGCAAGGGCACCCACCAGTGGCGCGGCATCATCGAGGAGTACCGGGACCGTCTTCCGGTCACGGACACAACGCCGGTCGTCACGCTCCGTGAGGGTGGTACGCCGCTCGTCCCCGCTCAGGTCCTCTCCGAGCGCACCGGCTGCGAGGTGCATCTGAAGGTCGAGGGGGCCAACCCCACCGGGTCCTTCAAGGACCGCGGCATGACCATGGCGATCACCCGGGCGAAGGAGGAGGGGGCCCAGGCGGTCATCTGCGCCTCCACCGGCAACACCTCCGCGTCGGCCGCCGCCTACGCGGTGCGCGCCGGGATGGTCTGCGCGGTCCTGGTCCCGCAGGGCAAGATCGCGCTCGGCAAGATGGGCCAGGCGCTGGTCTACGGCTCGAAGATCCTCCAGGTGGACGGGAACTTCGACGACTGTCTGAATCTGGCCAGGAGCCTCTCCGAGAATTATCCGGTGGCGCTGGTCAACTCGGTGAACCCGTACCGGATCGAGGGGCAGAAGACCGCCTCCTTCGAGATCGTGGACGCGCTCGGCGACGCCCCCGACATCCATGTGCTCCCGGTGGGGAACGCCGGAAACATCACCGCGTACTGGAGGGGTTACCGCGAGTACGCCGCCGACGGCCTCTCCACCCGCACGCCGCGCATGTGGGGGTTCCAGGCCTCCGGCTCCGCGCCCATCGTGCGCGGGGAGATCGTCAAGGAGCCGTCGACCATCGCCACCGCGATCCGGATCGGCAACCCGGCCTCCTGGCAGCAGGCGCTGGCCGCGCGGGACGAGTCGGGCGGGTTCATCGACGAGGTGACGGACCGTGAGATCCTGCGCGCCTACCGGCTGTTGGCCTCGCGGGAGGGCGTTTTCGTCGAGCCCGCGTCGGCCGCCTCGGTGGCCGGTCTGCTCAAGGCCGCCGAGGCCGGGAAGGTGGACCCGGGGCAGCGGATCGTCTGCACCGTCACCGGGAACGGCCTGAAGGACCCGGACTGGGCCGTCGCCGGCGCCCCGCAGCCGGTCACCGTGCCGGTCGACGCCGTCGCGGCGGCCGAGCGGCTCGGACTGGCGTAGCGCTCGGGCCGTCCGCCCGGGTTCCGGGCCGGAACCCGGGCGGGAGCCGCCCCCGGGCGGCTCCGGCGCCGAGGTCCCGTACCGAATCGAGGGCGAAGGAAAGCCCTACCCCGGCGGAATCCGCGCCAAGCGGGGCAACGGCGCACGTAGAGGCACAGGAGGCTTGCGACACGCATCGTGCGCCTGCTGTGCGCCCTATGTCGCCGCAGAACCTTCCTTCGATAGGCTGTACCCAACCCGCCCCGCCGCATATGCCGCGGTGCAGTCGCCGTGATGGCCCCCGGGTACGCGTTCCCCCGAATCCAGCAGCACCCCTGACATCCAGCAGCACCCCGCAGACCGAATCCCCCGGAGCCCGCAGCCACGGAGCCGGAACGTCCCGCAGGCCGTAAACGCCTTGTGGCCAAACGTCAGAACACAGAACATCAGAACGTCTCGCAGTCAGAACCAAGGAGTGTCACGAGCGATGGCCGGTCCAGCGTTCCGCGCCGCCGCCGTCCGAGTGCGCGTGCCCGCCACCAGTGCCAATCTCGGCCCGGGCTTCGACGCCCTCGGGCTGTCCCTGGGGCTCTACGACGATGTCGTCGTCCGGGTCGCGGACTCCGGTCTGCACATCGACATCGCCGGTGAGGGCGCGGCCACGCTGCCCCGCGATGAGAACCATCTGCTCGTACGGTCGCTCCGTACGGCCTTCGACCTGCTCGGCGGGCAGCCGCGCGGGCTGGAGGTCGTCTGCGCCAACCGCATCCCGCACGGCCGCGGACTGGGGTCCTCGTCGGCCGCCATCTGCGCCGGAATCGTCGCCGCCCGCGCGGTGACCATAGGAGGCGACACCCGACTGGACGAAACCGCCCTGCTGGAACTCGCCACCGAGATCGAGGGGCATCCCGACAACGTCGCCGCCTGTCTGCTGGGCGGCTTCACCCTCGCCTGGACCGACTCCGGAGCCGCGCGCGCCATCAGGATGGAGCCCGCCGATTCCGTCGTTCCGGTGGTTTTCGTGCCCGAGAAGCCGGTGCTCACCGAGACGGCCCGCGGACTGCTCCCGCGGACCGTCCCGCATGTGGACGCCGCCGCGAACGCCGGTCGCGCGGCCTTGCTCGTCGAGGCTCTGACCAGGCGTCCCGAGCTTCTGCTGCCCGCCACGGAGGACCGGCTCCACCAGGAGTACCGCGCCCCGGCGATGCCGCAGAGCGTCGACCTGGTCAACCGACTGCGCGCCGACGGCGTCCCCGCGGTCATCTCCGGCGCGGGCCCCACCGTGCTCGCGCTGGCCGAGGAGAGCGCGGCCGACAAGGTCGCGCGACTCGCCGGTGAGGGATGGGCGGCCAACCGGCTCGCCTTCGACACCGCGGGGGCGAGCGTACTGCCGCTCACCCCGGCCGGCGCCGCCTCGTCCGGCGGCGAGATCCCCGCGTAGTCATGCGCGACCACCGGCCGACAGTGGCCGATAAGGCCCGTCGATACGTACCGATGCGCAGTGATGCGCGGTGATTCAGCGTGACACGAGATTGCCGGTGGTGGAGAGGGGGAATGTTTGTTGGAGCCGGTAGTGTTAACCTCAAGTCTGCACCCGAAGCCTTTGCGGCTCGGAGCTTCGTGTCCCGATTCGGGACCGCCAATTCTTCCGGGAGCCTCCCCAACTGCCTGAGCAGCCTGCCTGAGCAGTTTCGAGCACGCTCCGGAACCGGCACGACACCTCCCGCTCCGCCACAAGTGGGCCGAGCAGGGGGACCTCGGGCCGGACTTGCATGTATCTGACTCTCCGCCGCACCACATCCGGCGGGGACCACCGCCCCGGCACGGTCCGCTCAGAGAGACCGCCGTCGGACAGCACAACCGGTCGCCGAGCCAGAAGGCCGACGTCCGCTCCAGGGAAGGACCCTTCGTGAGCGACACCACCGATCTGATGGGCGTGAGCGCCGACAACACCGTCGACACCTCCGCGCCCGCCGCAGGTGCTGCCTCCGGCACCACCTCACGGCGCCGCCGTTCCGGCACCGGCCTTGAGGGCATGGTCCTGGCCGAGCTGCAGCAGGTCGCGTCCGGCCTCGGCATCAGGGGCACCGCGCGTATGCGCAAGAGCCAGCTGATCGAGGTCATCAAGGAGGCGCAGGCCGGCGGCGGAGCCGCCAAGGCCACGGCCTCGGGGGACTCGGCCGCCAAGAGCGCCGAGACCAAGCCGAAGCGCCGCGCCACCTCCAAGGCGCGTACGGGTGACACGGCCGCCGCCGCCGAGCCCGCCCCGGCCGCCGCCGAGAAGGCCGCCGCCCAGCAGCAGATCGACATTCCCGGCCAGCCCGCCAGCGACGACCAGCCGGCCGGCGAGCGCCGCCGCCGACGCGCCACCGCGCAGGCGGGCAGCCCGGAGGTCCAGGCCGAGGCCCGGACCGAGACCGCCGCTGTCGACGTCAAGGAGAAGGACGGCGCCCAGCCGGACGCCAAGGCGGACGCCGCCGTCTCCGCCTCCGCCCAGGACGGCGAGGGCCGGCGCGAGCGCGGCCAGCGCGGTGACCGCGGCGACCGTGGTGACCGGGGCGAGCGCGGCGACCGCCGTGAGCGCCAGCGCGACCGCCGCGGCGGCAAGAGCGACGACCAGCAGCAGAGCGGCCAGCGCCAGCAGCAGGGCGGCCAGCGCCAGCAGCAGCCGGGTGGCGGCAGCGCCGCCCAGCAGCAGCAGGACGATGACGACTTCGAGGGCGGCCGCCGCGGCCGCCGGGGCCGTTACCGCGACCGCCGCGGCCGTCGTGGCCGTGACGAGTTCACGAGTGAGCCGCAGGTCTCCGAGGACGACGTCCTGATCCCCGTCGCGGGCATCCTGGACATCCTCGACAACTACGCGTTCATCCGTACGTCGGGCTACCTCCCGGGCCCCAACGACGTCTACGTCTCCCTCGCCCAGGTCCGCAAGAACGGTCTGCGCAAGGGCGACCACGTCACCGGCGCGGTCCGCCAGCCCAAGGACGGCGAGCGCCGCGAGAAGTTCAACGCGCTCGTCCGGCTGGACTCGGCCAACGGCATGGCGGCCGAATCCGGCCGCGGCCGCCCGGAGTTCAACAAGCTCACCCCGCTCTACCCGCAGGACCGGCTCCGGCTGGAGACCGACCCGGGCGTGCTGACCACGCGGATCATCGACCTGGTGTCGCCGATCGGCAAGGGCCAGCGAGGTCTGATCGTGGCCCCGCCGAAGACCGGCAAGACCATGATCCTCCAGGCCATCGCCAACGCCATCACGGTCAACAGCCCCGAGTGCCATCTGATGGTCGTCCTCGTCGACGAGCGCCCGGAAGAGGTCACCGACATGCAGCGGTCGGTGAAGGGCGAGGTCATCTCCTCGACCTTCGACCGCCCGGCCGAGGACCACACCACCGTCGCCGAGCTGGCCATCGAGCGCGCCAAGCGCCTGGTGGAGCTGGGTCACGACGTGGTCGTCCTGCTGGACTCCATCACCCGCCTGGGCCGTGCGTACAACCTCGCGGCCCCCGCCTCCGGACGCATCCTCTCCGGTGGTGTCGACTCGACCGCGCTCTACCCGCCGAAGCGCTTCTTCGGCGCCGCGCGCAACATCGAGGACGGCGGCTCGCTGACCATCCTGGCCACCGCGCTGGTCGACACCGGCTCGCGCATGGACGAGGTGATCTTCGAGGAGTTCAAGGGCACCGGCAACATGGAGCTCAAGCTCGACCGGAAGCTCTCGGACAAGCGGATCTTCCCCGCGGTGGACGTGGACGCGTCCAGCACCCGCAAGGAGGAGATCCTCCTCGGCAGCGAGGAGCTGGGCATCGTCTGGAAGCTGCGCCGGGTGCTGCACGCGCTCGACCAGCAGCAGGCGATCGAGCTGCTGCTCGACAAGATGAAGCAGACGAAGTCCAACGCGGAGTTCCTGCTCCAGATCCAGAAGACGACCCCGTCGTCGGGCAACAACAACGACTGACGCACGTCAGCGTCGGACCGCCCCGTCACCGCTCAGGTGACGGGGCGGTCTCATTTCCCGGGGATTTCCGGGGGATTTCCCGGGAAAAGGCGTATCCGGCTGGCCAACGCCTCATAGGGGCACATACGATCGATCAATCCAGGTGGGGGGTTCCAGGGGGATTCCTGGGGGATTTCCGCAGCGCCGGGGTGGATCGCCGCGCCCATGAGGCCCGCGCCGCCGCCCGGACT
Organism: Streptomyces sp. NPDC001985; assembly: GCF_040296845.1. Taxonomy (NCBI): domain Bacteria; kingdom Bacillati; phylum Actinomycetota; class Actinomycetes; order Kitasatosporales; family Streptomycetaceae; genus Streptomyces; species Streptomyces sp. NPDC001985. The sequence continues at coordinate 86,789 of NZ_JBEOYB010000025.1, read as the reverse complement.
GCCCGACACTCTTCGCGCCCCGCCACCACCCTCTCCCGGTGGGGCACTCGCGCCCCACCGACCCGACACCCCGAGGTGGTCACCGAGTGCCCAACCGCTCACGTGCCGGCCGGCCGCAGCGCCGGATGAGACATGAGATACCCGCGGTCGCGACCGTGCTGGCCCTGGCCGGCACCGGTCTGCTGGCCTCCGGCGCCCAGGCGGCCGAGCCCGTCCCCGCGCCGACCCCCGCCGCGGCACCGCAGCAGACCGGCGCGCCGTCGCCGCGGGAGCTGACCGAGCGGGTGGCCGACACCCTGAAGGTCCTCCGCTCCGCCGACCGGCCCGCCACCCGGCCGAGCCCGCGGGCCGCCAAGCAGCAGCCCGCGTCCGGCCCCAGCGCCCGCATCATCGGCGGCAAGCACGCCTCGATCGCCTCCGCGCCGTGGATGGCCCAGCTCTACTTCACGGACGCCTGGGGCGACTCCTACTCCTGCGGTGGCGCCGTGATCGCCCCCACCAAGGTCGTCACCGCCGCGCACTGCGTCGACGGCATCAACTGGAAGCGCGACGGCGCGATCGTCACCGGCGCCGACCGGGTGCCCACCGAGTCCGGCAGCGGCCTGAATCTGCACGGCGGGCAGCTCAGTTCCGTACAGCGCCAGTGGCAGCACGCGAAGTACGACGACTGGTCGCTCAACAACGACGTCGCCGTGCTGACCCTGGCCGCGCCCGTCAAGGCCAAGCCGCTGCCCATCATGAAGTCGGGTGACACCGGGCTCTACAAGGCCGGCACCGACGGCAAGGTGTACGGCTGGGGCCTCACCGGCTCCGGCCCGGGCGCCCAGGGCTCCGACCGGCTGAAGGTCGCCGACGCCGACGCCCAGTCCGACGCCAACTGCAAGAAGGCGTACGGATCGAACTTCAAGGCGGGCACGATGTACTGTGCCGGCCGCGCGCCCACCGGCAAGGACAGCACCTCCGAGACCAGCTGCAACGGCGACTCCGGCGGCCCGCTGGTGGCCGGCGGCCGGCTCGTCGGCATCGTCTCCTGGGGCGACCTCAACTGCTCCGCCAAGGGCAAGTACGGCGTCTACGCCAAGGTCAGCGCCTACCAGGCGCAGTTCCGCGCCCGGGCCGCCGACACCAACTGGAGCGGCGACCAGTACGCGGACCTGCTGGCCCGCACCGGCAAGACGCTGTACGCCTGGAACACCAAGAGCGGCAAGACCCTCGCCCGGGGCGCGAACCTCGGCGACTTCAGCGGCGTGAACCTGATGGTCCAGGCCGACCTGAACCGCGACGGCCGGCAGGAGCTGCTCTACCGCTCCTCCGCGGGCGGCGACGTGTACTGGGCCAACGGCTCCGCCCAGCCCAAGCTCGTGACCACCCACTGGCGCAGCCACAAGCAGATCCTGGTCCCCGGTGACCTCACCGGCGACGAGATCGCGGACGTCGTGGTCGTCACCACCTCGGGCAGCGCCTGGATGTACCCGGGCAAGGGCAACGGCACCTTCGGCACCTCCGTCAAGGTCGGCACCGGCTGGAACGAATACAGCATGGTCCGGGGCCGCGGCGACTTCACCGGCGACGGCAAGGCCGATGTCCTCGGCCATGTCCACGGCGGCAAGATCTACGTCCACAAGGGAACCGGCGACGCCAAAAAGCCGTTCTCGGGCCGTGTCCAGATGGGCACCCACAGTGGTCTCAACGCGCTGGCCACCACCGGTGACGTCAACGCCGACGGCCACGCCGATCTGCTCGCCCGCGACATGAAGGGCAAGCTCTGGCTCTACCCGGGCAGCGGCACGTCCTCCGCGATCCTCGGCAAGCGTTCCGAGGTCGCGAGCGGTCTCTCCGGCTACAACCTCTTCGGCTGATCCGCACGGACCGGCCCGTGCGGCACTGATCCGTACGGCGCCGCGTCCGTACCCCCGTGCCCACCGTGCCCACCGCGCTCCCCGCGCTCCCCGCGCGGTGGGCACGGTCCGTTTCCCCCCGGCTCCGCTCCGGGGCCGTTTTCTCACCCTGTTCTCAGCCGCCCGTGCAACCCTTTCCCTCCCCGAGCGGTCTCCCCGGTAGCGGAGCAAGAATTGACAGCACGCACCCGCCGGGCGTGGCCGGCCCGCCAGGGGGCAGCTGAGGAGCAGGAGCCGAAGGAGGCCCATGGGCGAGCAGAGCGGCAGCGGAGGCCGGATAGGCGGCCGTGCCGGGCGGGGCCGCGGAACCGGCTCAGCCGGGCGCCGGGCCGGGCGCCTCACCGTCTGGGCGCTGGCCGGGCTGCTCCTCGCCGGCGGCGCGGGCGCGGGCTATGTGTATGTCACGCTCGACGGCAACATCGAGGGCATCGACATCAACGCCCGGCTCGGCACCGACCGCCCGGAGGACATCGACAACGGCTCCCTGGACATCCTCGTCCTCGGCTCCGACTCCCGCTCCGGCTCCAACGCGCGGTACGGCGGCGACGAGGGCGGCGCCCGCTCCGACACCGCGATGGTGGTGCACCTGCACGACGGCCGCGAGAAGGCGAGCGTGGTCTCCATCCCGCGCGACACCCTCATCACCCGCCCCGCGTGCACCGACGACGACGGCGGAACCGTCCCCGCCGAGAACCGGGCGATGTTCAACACGGCCTACGAGGTCGGCGGGCCCGCCTGCGCCGTGAAGACGGTCGAACGCATGTCCGGCATCCGGATGGACCACTACATCGAGGTCGATTTCTCCGGCTTCAAGAAGCTCATCGACGAGCTGGGCGGGGTGCGCGTCACCACCAGCGAACCGATCAGGGACCCGAAGAGCCGTCTCGACCTCGCCGCCGGCACCCACACCCTCGACGGGGAGCAGTCCCTCGGCCTCGTACGGACCCGCAAGAGCGTCGGCGACGGCAGCGACCTCGGCCGCATCCAGCTCCAGCAGGCCTTCATGAAGGCCTTCCTCGCCCAGGTCAAGGACGTGGGCGTGGTCTCCGACCCCACCAGGCTGCTGGACATCGCCAACACCGCCACCCAGGCCATCACCCCCGACTCGGAGCTGGACTCCGTACCCGAGCTGATGAGCTTCGCGCGGGGGCTCAGCGGCCTCAGCCCCTCGGACGTCGACATGGTGACCCTGCCGGTGGAGTACGACCCGGTGAACCCCAACCGGGTGATCCCGCTCAGGGGCGCCGCCCAGCAGGTCTGGACCGCCCTCGGGCTCGACCGGCCCATCCCCGCCGCCGCCCTGAAGGACTCCGCGGGCGACAAGGGCGACGCGGGCACCCTCGTACAGGACAGCCCTCCGCGCCGCACCCAGGAAGCCGCCCCCTGAGCCCCCTCCCCGGGGAGGCGGCCCTCCGCGGGGCCCCGGGAATAGTGGGGCGCCCACCCCGGTTTTGGGAGATACGCCCAGTCCTGGCAGACTGGTACGTCGGCCCCGGTTCACGCACGGGCAATCCGCCCGGGCGACCCGGCGCCCTCCCGAAACTAGGAGACACCTTGAAGCGCGACATCCACCCCGAGTACATCGAGACCCAGGTCAGCTGTACCTGTGGCGCCTCGTTCACCACTCGCAGCACCCTCGACACCGGCGCCATCCGCGCCGAGGTCTGCTCCGAGTGCCACCCGTTCTACACGGGCAAGCAGAAGATCCTCGACACCGGTGGCCGCGTGGCCCGCTTCGAGGCCCGCTTCGGCAAGGCTGCCGGCTCCGCCAAGAAGTAGCGAGCCAACAGCGCCGGTTTCCGGCCGCCCCCACACGGGCGGCCGGGACCGGCGCTTTGCCGTCCCGCACACGGTGGTCCGCACCGCCGCCGGGACCCCGCGGCACCAGCCGCTGACAGCCCGGGTATGCGCAGTGCCGTCCCGCGGGAAACGTCGTACGACACCAGGAGCCATCGATGTTCGAGGCGGTCGAGGAACTGATCGGCGAGCACGCCGACCTTGAGAAGAAGCTTGCCGACCCGTCCGTCCACGCGGACCAGGCCAACGCGCGCAAGCTCAACAAGCGGTACGCGGAGCTGACCCCGATCGTCGGCACCTACCGCTCCTGGAAGCGGACCGGCGAGGACATCGAGACCGCCCGGGAGTTCGCCGCCGACGACCCCGACTTCGCCGCCGAGGTCAAGGAGCTGGAGAAGCAGCGCGAGCAGCTCACCGAGAAGCTCCGGCTGCTGCTGGTGCCCCGCGACCCCAGCGACGACAAGGACGTCATCCTGGAGGTCAAGGCCGGTGCCGGAGGCGACGAGTCCGCCCTCTTCGCCGGCGATCTGCTGCGGATGTATCTGCGCTACGCCGAGCGCGTCGGCTGGAAGACCGAGATCATCGACTCCACCGAGTCCGAGCTGGGCGGCTACAAGGACGTCCAGGTCGCCGTGAAGACCAAGGGCGGCCAGGGCGCCACCGAGCCCGGCCAGGGCGTCTGGGCCCGGCTCAAGTACGAGGGCGGGGTGCACCGCGTCCAGCGCGTGCCCGCCACCGAGTCCCAGGGCCGCATCCACACCTCCGCCGCCGGTGTGCTGGTCACACCCGAGGCCGAGGAGATCGACGTCGAGATCAACGCCAACGACCTGCGGATCGACGTCTACCGCTCCTCCGGGCCCGGCGGCCAGTCCGTCAACACCACCGACTCCGCCGTGCGCATCACCCATCTGCCCACCGGTGTCGTCGCCTCCTGCCAGAACGAGAAGAGCCAGCTCCAGAACAAGGAGCAGGCCATGCGTATCCTGCGCTCCAGGCTGCTCGCCGCGGCCCAGGAGGAGGCCGAGAGCAAGGCCGCGGACGCGCGCCGCAGCCAGGTCCGCACCGTGGACCGCTCCGAGAAGATCCGTACGTACAACTTCCCGGAGAACCGCATTTCGGACCACCGCGTCGGCTTCAAGGCGTACAACTTGGACCAGGTGCTCGACGGAGAGCTCGACGCCGTGATCCAGGCCTGCGTGGACGCCGATTCCGCCGCCAAGCTCGCCGCCGCGCAGTAGTACCCACGACCGCGAGTACCCACGACCGCGCAGTAGCCCCAGAACGCTCCCGTACGAACCGGGTGGAGGACCAGTGAACCTGCTGCTTGCCGAGGTGGCCCAGGCCACCCAGCGGCTGGCCGACGCCGGCGTGCCGTCCCCGCGCTTCGACGCGGAGGAGCTGGCCGCGTTCGTCCACGGAGTGAAGCGGGGCGAGCTGCACACCGTCAAGGACGCCGACTTCGACGCCCGCTACTGGGAGACCGTCGCCCGCCGGGAGGCGCGCGAACCGCTCCAGCACATCACCGGGCGCGCCTTCTTCCGCTATCTGGAGCTCCAGGTCGGCCCCGGTGTCTTCGTGCCCCGGCCCGAGACCGAGTCGGTCGTGGGCTGGGCCATAGACGCGGTACGCGCGATGGACGTCGTCGAACCGCTCATCGTCGACCTCTGTACGGGCTCCGGGGCCATCGCCCTGGCCATGGCGCAGGAGGTCCCGCGCTCCCGGGTGCACGCCGTCGAACTCTCCGACGACGCGCTCGGCTGGGCCCGCAAGAACGCCGACGGCTCCCGGGTCACCGTCCACCAGGGCAACGCGCTCACCGCCCTGCCCGAACTGGACGGCCAGGTCGACCTGGTGATCTCCAACCCGCCGTACATCCCGCTCACCGAGTGGGAGTACGTCGCCCCCGAGGCCCGCGACCACGACCCGGAGATGGCCCTGTTCTCCGGCGAGGACGGCCTCGACACCATCCGCGGCATCGAGCGCACCGCCCACCGGCTGCTGCGCCCCGGCGGCCTCGTCGTCATCGAGCACGCCGACACCCAGGGCGGCCAGGTGCCGTGGATCTTCAGCGAGGAATCCGGCTGGGCGGACGCGGCCGACCACCCCGATCTCAACAAGCGCCCGCGCTTCGCCACCGCCCGCAAGGCGATGCCGTGACGACGACCGTGTACGTGTACGAGGAGGCCCCCTGATGGCTCGGCGATACGACTGCAACGACGCGAGCGACCGCGCGACCGGCCTGCGCGAGGCCGTGTCGGCGGTACGCCGCGGTGAGCTGGTCGTGCTGCCCACCGACACCGTCTACGGCGTCGGCGCGGACGCCTTCGGCTCGGAGGCGGTGGCCGATCTGCTGGCCGCCAAGGGGCGCGGCCGGAATATGCCGACGCCGGTTCTCATCGGCTCCCCGAATACCCTCCACGGGCTGGTCACGGACTTCTCCGAGCAGGCCTGGGAGCTGGTCGACGCCTTCTGGCCGGGGGCGCTCACCCTGGTCGCCCGGCACCAGCCGTCGCTCCAGTGGGATCTGGGGGACACCCGGGGCACCGTCGCGATCCGGATGCCGCTGCACCCGGTCGCGATCGAGCTGCTCACCGAGACCGGGCCGATGGCGGTCTCCTCCGCCAACCTCACCGGGCACCGGTCGCCGGAGGACTGCGACGCCGCGCAGGAGATGCTCGGCGACTCGGTCTCCGTCTACCTCGACGGCGGTCCGACCCCCGGGATCGTCCCGTCCTCGATCGTCGATGTCACCGGCGAGCTCCCGGTCCTGCTGCGGGCCGGCGCGCTCGACGCGGACGAGCTGCGCAAAGTCGTACCCGACCTCGAGGTGGCCCCTTGATCGTCCCCGAGGGGCGTGGCATAGGCACGGAGCACTGCTTCCGCATCCTCCACGTCAGCACCGGCAATGTCTGCCGCTCGCCGATCACCGAGCGGCTGACCAGGCATGCCCTGAGCGACCGCCTGGGCTCCCTGGTGAGCAGCGGGCTCGTGGTGGAGAGCGCGGGGACCTGGGGGCACGAGGGGGCCCCGATGGAGGCCAACGCGGAGATCGTGCTCGCCGATTTCGGGGCGGACGCGAGCGGGTTCGTGGGGCGGGAGCTGCTGGACGAGCATGTGATCCGGGCGGATCTGGTGCTCACGGCGACCCGGGACCACCGGGCGCAGGTGATCTCGATGGGGCACTCGGCGGGGCTGCGGACCTTCACGCTGAAGGAGTTCACCCGGCTGGTGCGGGCGATCGATCCGGCGACGCTGCCGGACGCGCGCGACGAAGGGGTGGTGGAGAGGGCGAGGGCGCTGGTGAGGGCGGCGGCGGCGCTGCGGGGGTGGTTGTTGGCTCCGAGCCCGGACGCGGATGAGGTGTACGACCCGTACGGGGCGCCGATCACCTTCTTCCGCTCGATCGGGGACGAGATCAACCAGGCCCTGGACCCGGTGGTCACGGCCCTCACGGGCATCCCGGCTCCCACCTGCCGCTAGGCCGTCCCTTTCGGCTCGGGCCGGGCTCGCGGGCCCTGGCCCTGGCACGCGCCTCGCGGTCGCCGGCGCCGGGGCGTGGGCTCCGTCCTCCGTCTCGCGACCCAGGACCCCGCTCACCGACCCGACCCGATCCGAGAGCCCCCCACCCTCCCGGGGCCCTCGCGCCTCCATCGCCGGCGGGGCTCGGGCGCGCTGCCCCGCCGTCTCCACCGCCCCACCCGAGGACGGCAACCCGGGCGATTTCAGCCTGTCCGGCGTGTGAGGACGGCCCCTGTGCGACAGGGGTGGCCCGAGCATTCTCAGCCCGTCCGGCGTGTGAGGGCGGCCCCGGCGTCAGGGGTGGCCCGAGCATTCTCAGCCTGTCCGGCGTGTGAGGGCGGCCCCGGCGTCAGGGGTGGCCCGAGCATTCTCAGCCCGTCCGGCGTGTGAGGGCGGCCCCGGCGTCAGGGGTGGCCCG